>JAFYDI010000048.1 GCA_017544835.1 Lachnospiraceae bacterium
TAAAAGGAATACGCATTCCGTCGATAATCATATACTTTTCCATCACACGTACCTCCTTAGACCAATTCTATTGCCTTAAACGGGCAACCTGCCATGCAGGCACCGCATTTAATACACTTATTAGCATCAATTGTATGGGGTTCCTTAACCGTACCGGTAATAGCGCCCACAGGACACTGACGGGCACACTTGGTACATCCCTTGCAAAGCTCGGGATTAATCTTGTAAGTCGAAAGAGCCTTACACTGGCCTGCGGGACATTTCTTGTCAACTACGTGAGCAATATACTCGTCTCTAAAGTACTTCATGGTACTGATAACGGGTGAAGGAGCTGACTTACCGAGTCCGCAAAGAGCGGTGTTGCTAACGGTGTCTGCAAGCTCTTCAAGAGTCTCGAGATGCTCCATTGTGCCGCGGCCTTCAACAATATCGTTAAGAAGTTCAAGCATACGCTTGGTACCTTCACGACAAGGCACACACTTACCGCAGGATTCGTTCTGAGTAAAGTTCATAAAGAATCTTGCAACTTCAACCATACAGGACTTATCGTTCATAACTACAAGTCCGCCGGAGCCTATCATCGCACCCACTTTCTTAAGTGAGTCAAAATCAAGGGATATGTTCAAATGGTCTTCATCGGAATTAAGACACAGGCATCCGCCCGAAGGTCCGCCGATCTGGACTGCCTTGAACTCGCCGCCCTTTACGCCGCCGCCGATGTCATATATAACCTCACGAAGAGTAGTTCCCATGGGGACTTCGATAAGACCTGTGTTGTTAACGTTACCGGTAAGAGCAAATGCCTTGGTACCGTGACTCTTCTCGGGACCGAAAGTGCAATACCAGTCTGCGCCCTTAAGAATAATAGGCGGAACGTTACAGAAAGTCTCAACGTTGTTAAGAACGGTAGGCTTGTCAAATAAACCATGCTCTGTAGTACGAGGAGGCTTAACTCTGGGCATACCTCTGTGGCCTTCGATGGATGCTGTAAGAGCAGAACCCTCACCACATACGAAAGCACCTGCACCCTGACAAATCTTTAAGTCAAAGTCAAAGCCCGAGTTCATAATGTTCTTACCAAGAAGTCCACGCTTTGTAGCCTTCTCGATAGCTATGGATAATCTTTCAACCGCAAGAGGATACTCCGCACGCACGTAGATGTAACCGTGGTGAGCATTGGTAGCCTTACCTGCGATAATCATTCCTTCAATAACACGGTGAGGATCGCCTTCCATCATGGAACGGTCCATGAATGCACCGGGGTCACCCTCGTCGCCGTTACATACGATGTACTTGTCTTCTGAATCCTGAGCAAGAACCTGTGCCCACTTGGTACCGGTGGGGAATCCTCCGCCTCCGCGTCCACGAAGTGTGGATTTGGTAATCTCGTCCACGATTTCCTGGCTGGTCATATCAAACAAAGCCTTGGCAACTGCCTGATAACCGCCTACTGCAATATATTCAACCAAAGATTCTGCGTTAATCTGTCCGCAGTGCTCAAGGGCAAGACGAGTCTGTTTCTTGTAAAAAGGAATCTCGGACTGCTGTCTGTAAGGGTTGCCATCCTTGTCCTTGTAAACAAGACGGTCAACGCACTCATCACCGATAATGGTCTTCTCAACGATTTCCTCGCAGTCTTCAACTTTAACCTTAAGATATAACCATCCGTAAGGCTCGATTCTTAAAAGGGGACCCTTCTCACAGAATCCGTGACAGCCTGACTTCTTAACACCGATGGTGTCATGAGGTTCCTCTTCAAGCATAACTGAACAGGGGATA
This sequence comes from Lachnospiraceae bacterium, assembly GCA_017544835.1. Classification (GTDB taxonomy): domain Bacteria; phylum Bacillota; class Clostridia; order Lachnospirales; family Lachnospiraceae; genus UBA1258. Next base: position 1,780 of record JAFYDI010000048.1, read on the forward strand.
TCCTTCTCCTTCAATATCTCCTGAAGTCTTTCATAAATCTTTAAAGAGCCGCCGGCCACACAACCGGTACCAGCGCAGATAAGAATCTGCTTACGCTGGGAGTCGAGGGAAGCTTTAAATTTCTTATGAAGGCGATCAAGGTCGTCTCTGGTCTTAATAACATCAAATGCCATTACGCTTCTACCTCCTTGCTCTTAAGTTCATCAATAATCTCTTTAACCTTAGCAGGGGTCATGGCAGGATGAACGGTGTCATTCACCGTACATACGGGCGCAAGTCCGCAGGCGCCGAGGCAGGAAACAGTCTCAACGGTAAATAAACGGTCGTCGGTAGTCTTCTTCTTATCAGAAAGCCCCAATTCCTTTCTGAACTCTTCAAGAATCGGCACGGAATTACGTACATGGCACGCGGTTCCGTCGCAAACCTTGATAACGTACTTACCCTTGGGCTCAAGGGAAAAGTTCTCGTAAAATGTGGCAACACCGAAAATCTTAGCCTCGCTTAAGTTCAAAGCCTTAGAAATGTAGGTAAGGCTCTCCTCGGGCAGATAACGGTATACCTTCTGAATCTCTTGCATGATGCCGATAACACGTGTCGGGTCGTTATCAAACTTCTCAAGAATCTCGTCAAGGGTCTTAACTTCTCTCTCCGAAAGCATCTGGTTTCTCCTTAGTAAACGCACTCTCACATAAAACGGACAGCCAATCCCAACTGTCCGTCCATAATGTTTGTTAATTTTTTGTCATTTGTATTATATCCTTTACAAGCGGACACGTCAAGCACGAAATTAGGGGAATTTCTCCCGTTTTGCTTTTAGCATGTATGCAGTCTGCGAACATCTGTCTTAGTATCCGAGATGCAAAAGAAAGCCTCTCAATCCCTCATCGATATCTCTGTACGTCTCCGCAAATCTTCCCGAGTACCAGGGGTCCGAAATATTGCCGCCGCGTTCGGTATAATCGAGCAGCTTACTCACCTTCGCGTCAGGGTCTCCGCCAAGAATCCTTAACATGTTACGCACATTCATATCTTCCATGCCGATGAGATAATCGTACTTATCGTAGTCCGCCCGTGTCATCTGCCTCGCGCGCTTTCCCTCACACCCTATACCACGCTTGGCAAGCTCCGCCCTGGCCGGCGGATACACAGGATTGCCCACTCCGTTCCAGCACTCCTCATCGCTCGTCGCCGCCGAAGCTATCTCAAATTCATCGGCGATGCCCATTTTTTCAGTCATATCTTTAAACATAAACTCGGCCATCGGCGAACGGCAGATGTTGCCGTGACACACGAATAATACCTTTATCATATCCCTTCTTTGTCCTTTCACAGCTTTAATACAGCAATCAGCTCTTCTCCGTCCATATCTCCGGTTTCCTTAAATCCAAATGAACTGTACAGCTTGGCTGCCA
>JAFYDI010000049.1 GCA_017544835.1 Lachnospiraceae bacterium
GATGATGATGACGATGAGTGCGGCTGTGAACATCACCATGACCACGAACATGAACATGAGCATGAGCACCATCATCATGACCATGATCACGAGCATGAGCATGAACATGAGCATCACCATCATGATCACGACCACGGCGAAGAGTGCACCTGCGGATGTCACGACCACGACCATCATCACCATCACCACGCCGATGAAGTATTCACAAGCATCGGTATGGAGACTGCCAAGAAGTTTAGCAAGGAAACTGTTGAAGCGTTCCTTACAGCTCTTGAGGATGATGACAAGTACGGTTATGTGCTTCGTGCGAAGGGTATGGTTCCTTCGGAAGGCTCCGAGTGGGTATACTTTGACTACACTCCCGGCGAGATTAACGTTCGCTCCGGCGCTCCCGAGTACACAGGTAAGATTTGTGTAATCGGTTCAGAGCTCAAAGAAGACGCAATCAAAGAATTAATTCTTAAATAAACGGTAGAAAGATATGAAATCAGTATTTGTTATAAACGGGTTTCTCGACAGCGGAAAGACCCAGTTCATTAATTACACGCTGGCACAGCCTTATTTCCGCACAAAGGGCACAACGCTTCTTATAGTGTGCGAAGAAGGCGAAGAAGAATATGACGAAAGAATCTTATCTGCCACCAACACCATAATGGTTAACGTGGAAGATGAGAGCGGTGTATCCGTTGAGGCACTTACGGAGCTTGATAAGAAGTACAAGCCTGCAAGAGTCATCATAGAGTATAACGGTATGTGGAATTACAAGAATTTCAAGCTCCCGCTTTTCTGGAAGTTTGAGCAGCAGATTACCACTATCGATGCATCTTCTTTTGAACTTTATTACACCAATATGAGATCCCTTCTTGCGGAGATGATGCGTAAGTCGGAGCTTATTATCTTTAACAGATGCGACGGCATTTATGATAAGCTTCCGGGATTTAAGAGAAACGTTAAGGCGCTTAATCAGACCGCGGAAATCGTCTTTGAGGACAAGGACGGCGAGGTTAACGCAACTTTAGAGGAAGAGCTTCCTTACGATGTTTCGAAGGATACCATTGAGCTTACGGATGATACTTACGGAATCTGGTACCTTGATGCGCTTGACAATGTGGACAGATATGTGGGCAAGAATATAAGCTTTACGGCCTGCGCGCTGGTGCCCGGCGATTTTGCCAAGGGTATCTTTGTGCCCGGTCGCGCGGTTATGACTTGCTGCGCAGAGGATATTCAGTTCTTAGGATTTCCCTGCAAGTATCCGACGCCCATTGAAGACCATTCATGGATTAAGATTACGGCCAAGTTCAGCAAAGAATATTTTGCCGGCTATCACGGAGAGGGTCCCATGCTTACCGCTGTAAGCGTAACACCTGCCAAGAAGCCTAAGAATGAGGTTTTGAGCTTTACTTAAAGGATGGGCGTAATGATACCGTATACACCACTTCAGTTAATGTTTTTCTTTTTTACATACTGTTTTTTGGGCTGGATAATAGAGTCTACGTGGGTGTCGCTGCATCAGAAGAGGTTTGTTAACCGAGGGTTCTTAAGAGGGCCTTTCATACCGATTTACGGGTGCGGTGCCATGACGCTTGTGCTTGTGGGTACGCCGTTACTTAAGTGGCCGGTGGCAGTGTTCTTTGGAGGAATGATTTCGGCAAGTATCTTAGAGTATTTTACCGGGGCTGCCATGGAAGCAATTTTCAAGGTGCGTTACTGGGACTACTCGGATAAGCCTTTGAATCTTAACGGTCATATTTGTGCGTTTACAAGCGTATGCTGGGGGTTGTTGTCACTTCTTGTGGACTATGTGATTCATAAGCCTATTGTGGCTCTTTCCGAGCACATGACGTACAAGGAACTCGTGCTTATAGTTACGGTGGTAACCGTGTACTTTATTGTGGATGCCACATTATCCTTCAAGGCGGCATTCGACCTTCGTGCCATCATTATCAAGATGGAAAAGGCTCAGGAAGAGTTACGCCTGTTAAAGAAGCGACTCGATGTTATCTTAGCTTATGCCGATGCCGACAAGGATGCGTTTATTGACGACGCTATAGAGAAAGTCGGCAACCTCGGAGACTGCATCGACGCAAGATTTAAAGCTGTTAAGAAAGCGATGGAAGAGACTCCCGCAAAGTTTGCGGATGGTATAAAAGAGGAAATTTCAGAGCTTCGCGAAAAGTTTATTGTGAGCCGTGAGAACAAGTTTGAAGATCAGGCTGCAAGCGATTTCTTTAAGCGTGGACTTTTCTTTGGCAACCCTACCATGAAGTCTTTAAAGTTTGCGGATGCATTTGAGGATTTGAAGGCTTATGTACTTAGCTATCGCAATAAAAGAAAAAATAAGTAACAAAACAGGAGAGTTATGGGAAAAAAGCAGATTTGGCTGATACCGCCCGCCATACATTTTCTTTTGTCATTCATATTTGAGAGAAGCATCTTGATATTTAACGATACAAGTGCGATCAGGCTTGCGATTGCAAGAAGTGCGGGCTATAGCGACAAGGCGGAGCATATAGTGTTTTATGTGCTTGCCAAGATTTTTGCGGCAATCCTTATTTTCCTTGTTTGGAAGCTTATTTTCTATGTGTTTGAGAATTTTAATAAGAACAGTGCCGTAAGATGCGGTATTGTGATTTTTCTTGTGCTCATCATTGTATATGGAGTGTTCTTATACCCTGATATTTTGATGCGCTCTGACGACAATTATATTACCTACGCTTATGCGAAGCGGTTGTGGCCCGAGTACTGGCATTCGGCATATCTTAGCATAGTCTATGCGGCGTGTCTGATGTTCTTTCCAAATCCCATGGCAATCTCCATGATTCAGTGGGTGGGGCTTAGCTTCGCAGCGGGGTATTTGTTTAACAGGATTAAGAAGAGCCCGGTGCTTAAAGGTAAAGGCGCGTGGTTTTCACTTCTTATATTCCTTCTTCCCAATACTTATATTTTAATAGTGGACCCGTACAGAACGGAGCTTTATGCTATCGTGTGTGTTCTTTTTACGACTGCGATGATTATGGACGCTGTGGACGGAGTGGCAAGAAAGCCTTGGTTCTATGTGGCTTTCGGCGTGCTTGCGGGCTTTATCGGCGTATGGCGCAGTGAGGGTATTATCTTCGGACTCGGCGGATTTATCGCCATGCTTATCTGGGGATATAAGCTTTCCTTTAAGAAGGTTGTGCTGTATGGGGCGATTGCATGTGTGGCGTTTGTGCTTATCTTGCTGCCTCAGAAGGCGGGAGATGCCAAGTACTACGGCAAGGATTACACTATAATCAATTCTTTCCCTTCTCTAAAGAATATCTTAAACGACGGCAATCATAATATAAGCTATGAAGGTGCGGACGAGTCGCTTCAGGCGATTGATAAAGTCGTGCCGCTTGATGTTGTGCGCATTTACGGAATGAACGGGTATCATAGATACAATCTTTCTCAGGGTCGCGCGGATATTAACCAGTCTTTTGCAAGCGATGAGGATGCTAAGGCATATGTGGACGGCTTCTATGATTTGGTATTCCACAACAAGAAGATATATTTAAAGACACAGCTTACAATGTGGGGGCAGGCCCTTCTTTTGCCGGTTGAACTGTTTAATCTTCCGGCTGTCGGAATAGAGCAGGTGACTGTGCTTCCCGACTTTTCGCTACCGATATGGGACAGCGGAAGGGCTGAGTGCATTGAGGACGCAAGACTCGGCATCTGGGGGGAGAATTCCTTCAGAAGAGCGGTTGCCGGTTTTATAAGACAAGCAATGTCGGCATACGAGAATTCCTTCCTTAACAAATTCATGATTAAGGGCATTATGCTGGTAGCCATTACGCTGTTTGGGGCAGTTTCGATGGTTCGCGAAGCTGTGCTTTATTTTAAAAAGAAAAGGGAGAATACGGCCATTGGCGTGTTCTTACTGATATTGCTGATTCAGTATGCGGCGATTGTGCTTGTGATGCCCGCGGGCGCACAGGTGTATTTCCATGCCACATATTATTCGATGCTTATAACCGAGCTTGTGTATATTATCAAGCTTGCAGTAGGCGGTAGAAAGAGAGCTTGATATGACAGTAGCATTGATTCTTATTACATGGAACGAACTTGAGGGCTGTAAGCATGATGTTCCGCTTATAGACCGCACAAAGTTTGACGAAATTTTCTGTATAGACGGAGGTAGCAGCGACGGTACAGTTGAGTATCTTACGGAGCAGGGCATACCTGTTTATCCGCAGAGCGCCAAGGGCTTAAATCAGGCCTGCAAGGACGGCTGCGACCATTGTACCTGCGATGCGTTTGTGTTCTATCATCCGAAGGGAACCATTCCTGTGGAGGATACTTATAAGTTCAGAGAATATTATGAGCAGGGTTATCAGTTTGTGGTAGGTTCCCGCATGATGAAGGGTGCCCACAACGAGGAGGACGATAAGTTCTTTAAGCCCCGTAAGTGGTTCGTAATAGGACTCGGTCTTCTTGCCAGGATTTTGTTTAAGCGTGAAGGCAATACCGTGTGGGATACGCTTCATGGGTTCCGAGGCATGACGGTAGATGCATTTAAGCGTTGCGATATTTCGGACATGAGTCCTTCCGTCGATATCGAGATGGTATGCCGCAGCTACAAGCTTAAGCTTAAGAGAATTGAATTTCCGACCACAGAGCTTCCGAGACTTGCGGGCGAGAGCCATTTTAAGGCTTTTGCGACAGGTAAGAAGCTGCTTAAATACATGATGTTTGAGATTAAGAGAGGAAAAGCCTGATGGAGAAGGTTAAGTATCTGATACTCGGCGGCGGTCCTGCGGGACTTACGTTTGCCAATTTATTGAATAGACATTGCCCTGAGTCAAGCTTTCTTTTGCTGGAGAAAGAATCCGTGCCGGGCGGCTTGTGCCGAAGCGTGGATGTGGATGGTGCGCCGCTTGATATTGCGGGAGGACATTTCCTTGATGTAAGAAGGCCGAAGGTCAATGAGTTTCTTTTTACGTTCATGCCGGAAGATGAGTGGGATAAGTATAAGAGAGATTCACGAATCGATATGGGTACTTATGAAATCGGGCATCCGTTTGAGGCCAATATCTGGCAGATGCCGGTGGAGGAGCAGGTTAAGTATCTTAAGTCGATTGCGCTTGCGGGCTGTAATTTGGGTACGCCTAAGCCTGAGAAATTTGTGGACTGGATTACATGGAAGCTTGGCGATATGGTGGCATCAGAGTATATGCTTCCTTACAATTCGAAGATGTTTGGGGGCGAGCTTGATTCGCTTGGTACGTATTGGCTTGATAAGCTTCCGAATGTTTCTTTTGAGGAGACGCTTCTTAGCTGTCTTAACAGAAAGCCTTACGGTACGCAGCCAGGACACGCGGAGTTTTATTATCCTAAGAAATACGGTTATGGCGAGCTTTGGGAGCGCATGGGAAAGGCATTGGGTGATAAGTGTCTGTGCGGAAAGACCGTGACGGAGCTTGATGTTACGGGCAAGATGGTTAAGTGTGCTGACGGCAGCGAGTATGCGGCTGATTGCATCGTTACGACTATTCCCTGGACGGCAATTTCGGTGATTAAGAATGCTGAAGGCTGGGTGGCAGGCGATGTTGCCAAGCTTAAGCATACGGGTACTGAGATTAAGTATGTGGGTGAGAACCTTGACACCAAGGCTCACTGGATCTATTACCCCGATAAGAACAAGTCTTACCACAGAATTCTGGTGCGCCACAATTTCTGCCCGAATTCCAAGGGTTACTGGCTTGAGACCAATCTTAACAGAGTGGATGAGTCTGAGCCCGGCGTATCTTTTAAGAACGAATATACATACCCCCTTAATACGGTGGATAAGCCCGAGGTTATGGCGCGTCTGCTCGGTTATATGAAGGATAACAGTATCTACGGTCTCGGACGCTGGGGCGAGCATGAGCACTACAATTCGGACAGAACGGTAGAGCGTGCTATGGAACTGTTTGAGGATTTGAAATAGACTTTGGCGAGGTTTTTGTATGTGGGAATGCGATTATGCAAGAGAGCCGCTTGATTACAGGCTTCTTTGTCTGAGACTCATTAAGAAAATATGGATATTGCCTGTTGCGGCGTTAATCGGAATGGTTGTAATCGGCGGAAGCTATCATATGTCCAAGCTTTGCTTCGGGCATACCAGAACGTATCAGACCGACAGCTTATTATATATTGATTTTGTGGATACTTCGCTTGGGGCGGATTATGATTTCTACAATCGTTACACCTGGAACGAGGTTGTGACGACGGATTTCTTTGTGGATTATGCGTATGAGGAACTTGGCGGAAGAGTAAGCAAGGACGAAATCAGACAGAGCGCGTATGCTACAGTGGAGTCTGATGTGCGTTACCTCATGATTCGTGGTATCAATAAGGATCCGCAACTTTCTTACGACATCGAGCGCGCATTGGAGAAAGCAACCGTGGCGTTTGCCGATACGAAAAAGGAGTTTAAGTCAATAACGCTTGTTAAGCACGATGATGCCGCTTATGATGCTTCGAACATAAGACTTAAGACGGCGGCTGTACTGGGCGCGTGTGTAGGTCTTTTTGCGGCGTTAGTATGGTGGCTTGTAAGCTCCGCGGCGGATACTTCGATTTATCTGCCTTCTACGCTTGAGAAGCGTTTTAAGATTAAGGCTATCGGTGCTCCGAGCATGTCTGAATATGAGGAGAATGCCAAGATTTTATTGGGTGGATTTAATAAGGTCTTTTTGGTACCTGCAGATGATAAGACAGATGTTTCCGGCGTAAATCTTTATAGAGAGCATATAAACTGCTTAAATCCCGTGGCTGAGCCTTCGGAGTGCGAGAAACTTAAAGATGCGGAGTGTGTGGTGCTGGCAGTAAAGGCCGGTGCTCATAACGGCAAGCGCGTGGAGCGTACATTGGAAGAAGTGTTGAGAGTAGGCGCTAAGGTTCGGGCGTTTGTTCTTGTAGATGAGGATGTACGATTAATTAAGTGGTATTACAGGAAATAGGCTGAAGATGATTCTTTATTTGTTTATTACGGCAGTGGTTCTTTTTATGGGCTACTATGTTAATACTGAATATAGAAATCGCGGAAGATGTGTTGTGAAGACTGCGGCCTTAAGTCGCCAGGAGTTTATTAACAAGACGCTTGTTTTGGCCGTTTTCTTTGTGCTGTTTGCAGTGTCGGCTTTAAGAATCGGCATCGGTAACGACTATTGGGAATATCGTAATCAGTTTTTGTACATTGCGGGTTATGAGAAGTCGGTTTCTTTTGAGATGGGCTTTCAGTATGCGGTGCGCCTGATGCAATGGCTTTTTGGTAAGGACAATTACCGGACAAGCTTTGCACTGTTTTCTTTCCTTACGTGTGCTTTTGCCGTTAAGGGAATGTATGATAACGCAGAGTCATTTTTCTTAACGTTATTCTTGTTCATGACTAACGGATTCTACTTCATGAGCTTTAGTAACGTGCGTTATTATTTCGTGTTCGCAGTTGTAATATACTCCATGAAGTACTTCCTTGAGCATAAGTACGTGGCCTTTGTATTGTGGATATTGGTTGCGGCGCTCTTTCACAAGACGGTGTTGGTGGTAATACCGATATTTCTTGTGGCATATTTTCTTAAGTGGACCCGTAAGACGGTATGGCTGATTCCGCTGGCAACGGCGGTTCTGTGGCTGGGAGAGAAGCCCATAAGATGGCTTGTGTTTAAATTCTACCCTTATTATGAGGGGGATGCGCTTTATGATACCGGCAGAGTTTCGTACATGAATATTCTTAAGTGTGCGGCTGTACTGATATTTTGTCTGATTCATTGGAAGAAGGGCATAAAGGGCAATAAGAAGGCGGAGATGCTGTTTAACATGAATCTGTTTGCGCTTCTTTTGTATTCCTTCTGCTCGTATATTCCGGAGCTTTCGAGAATATGTTATTACATGGTTATGGGCCACATATTCCTGATACCGATTGTGCTGCTTAGTATAGATGATAAAAAGTGGCGGTATATTTGGACGGGTATTCTTGGTGTGGCGTATTTGGGGTACTACCTGGTATTCTTGTATCAGGGATATGACCCTTATATAATGTTCTTACCGTATATGACCTGGCTGTTTACGTAGGTCATTTAGATGACTTAGAGGATTTAGAGGACAAATAAAGCGACTCGGTTTATGCCGGGTCGCTTTTTGATTCGTATAGTCGGTGTGTTGCGTCAGATTCGCTTAACTGCTTTCTCTTCGCAGTACTTGCATCTGTAGACTTCGTGCTTGGGATCGGTGAGTACGAAGATGTGAGGAAGTTCCTGCTCGATGGAAGTGATGCAGCGGGGGTTCTTACACTTGATTACGTTTACTATTTCCTTGGGGAGAGTAAGACGTTTTTTCTCCACAATCTTGCCGCCTTTGACTACGTTGACGGTGATGTTGTGGTCGATGAAGCCAAGAACTTCAAGGTCGAGCATCTCAACGTCGCATTCGACCTTTAAAATGTCTTTCTTGCCCATTTTGTCGCTTCGTACGTTCTTGATGATGGCTACGGTGTTGTCAATCTTATCAAGACCGAGCTTGTAGTATATATCTAAGCTTTCGCCGGCGCGGATGTGGTCGAGCACAAAGCCTTCTTCGATTTGTCCTATGTTAAGCATATCTTTATCCCTCCAGTCCTAAGAGTGTCATGATGAGCGCCATGCGCACGTATACGCCATACTGGGCTTGCTTGAAGTAGCAGGCTCTGGGGTCATCGTCTACCTCTACGGAGATTTCATTAACTCTCGGAAGAGGATGGAGAACGATGCAGGATTTCTTGGCCATGTCCATTTTTTCCTTGGTGAGGATGTAGAAGTCTTTGAGTCTTACGTAGTCTTCTTCGTTAAAGAAGCGTTCGCGCTGAACTCTGGTCATGTAGAGGATGTCGAGCTTGCCGATTACATCGTCAAGCTTAATGACTTCTTCGTAAGTAGCGTTCTGCTCGTTGAGTTCATCGATAATGTAGTCGGGGATGCGAAGCTCCTCGGGGGAGATGAATACGAAGTGGATGTTATTGTACCTAAGGAGCGCTCTGATGAGAGAGTGCACGGTACGACCGAACTTAAGGTCACCGCAGAGACCGATGGTAAAGCCGTTTAAGTTACCATGAAGTGAGCGGATGGTAAGAAGGTCGGTAAGTGTCTGAGTGGGGTGCTGGTGACCGCCGTCGCCTGCGTTGATGACAGGAATTAAAGACTTGGAGGCTGCTACCATGGGAGCACCTTCCTTGGGATGGCGGATGGCACAGATATCTGCGTAACAGGAGATAACGCGGATGGTGTCGGATACGCTCTCGCCCTTGGCGGCGGAAGAGCTGGAGGCTTCGGAAAAGCCTAATACGCTGCCGCCTAAGTTAAGCATGGCGGCTTCAAAACTGAGCCTGGTACGTGTACTGGGCTCGTAGAAGCAGGTGGCAAGCTTCTTGCCATCACATACGTGGGCGTACTTGCCCGGGTGCTTCTCAATGTCGCTTGCGAGGTTAAAGAGCGTGTCAAGTTCCTTAACCGTGAAGTCCAAAGGACTCATCAAATGTCTCATAAATCTTCTCCTTATTGGAATATCTCTGTATTTCTTTAATGAAAGAGGGCTTTTGAGGCGGCCGGCCTGTTATGTAGTTAAGGCTTTCGCAACTGTGTGCGGTAAACCCATAAAAAGAGAAGGCTGAGCCTTCTCTTAATTAACTTAAGTATGTAAGCAAGTCTGAGACTTCTTTTCTCTTGGGAGCGGCAGCTTCGGCTACGGGATAACCGATGGCGATAATGGCAGCTACGCCCTGATCTTCAGAAAGGTTAAGAACCTTGGCAACCTTGTCTTCATCAAATATACCCATGATTACGGAACCAAGTCCCTTCTCATAAGCTGCGAGGCAGAAAGCTTCGGCTGCGATACCGCAATCGTAATTCTGCCAGCGGTCTTCCTTGGAAGTGGAAAAAGAACCGTCACGTTCAAAACCGGAACGATTTTTAACAAAAGTCTGAACAATTACCATGGGAGCGTTGTTAACGATGTTGGCATTACCGATCCACGCTTCAAAAGCGGTGTCGGCGAGTGCCTTCTTGCTGTCTCCGGTAAGCGCCACATATCTGGAAATCTGAGTGTTCTTCCAGCTGGGAGCGAAGCGGGCTGTATCAATTACTGATTCCAAAACTTCGTTGGAAACGGGTGTATCTTTAAACTCTCTGACAGAACGTCTGCCTTTTATGCATTCTAAAGCGTCCATGTAGCCCCTCCTTGTGTACTGGCTTAAGCCCTATTTTTAGAAATGATATCACAAAAAAAGGCTTTGTTCAACTTAAATTTGGACGATAATCAGATAAGTTTATAGTGCGAATTTTCGCGTATTTTTATGTAAATTTTACTTGCAATTTGAGTGGTGGTTGTTGTTATATTAGTGTATGCAAAAGAAGGAGTTTCCATGAAGTTTGACGAGGCGCTTGAACGACTTACTCAATTAAATAAAAGGGGTATCCATCCCGGACTTGAAGGAATTGAAAAGTTGCTTAAAGCACTTGACAATCCTGAGCGTGGTCTTAAGGTAGTTCATGTAGTGGGTACTAACGGTAAGGGTTCCACGGCGCTGTTTATTTCTGAGATGCTTAAGGCGTCGGGAATGCGTTGCGGTTTGTATTCTTCGCCTGCGGTATTTGACGAGCGAGAGATTATAAAGGTAAACGGTCGTGTGATTTCCAAGGCGGACTATGCAAGCCTGGTGGAGGAAGTATGTGACCTTAATACTTTCGGGTGCACGCGTTTTGAAGTCGAGACGGCTATGGCTTTTAGATACTTTAGGGATAAGGGGTGCGACATAGCGGTCATTGAAGCCGGAATGGGCGGACTTATGGATGCCACAAATGTGGTGACCGATACTGTGGCCGCGGTGATAACTCCTATAGGAATGGATCACAGAGATTATCTCGGCGAGACTGTGACTGAAATTGCGACTCAGAAAGCGGGTGTTATTAAGCCCGGGTGCGTAGTGGTGTCGGCTCCGCAATTGCCTGAAGTGGCGGATGTTTTGAAGGCTAAGGCGGCTGAAGTTGGAGCGTCGTATGTTGCGGTTGACGGCTCGACATTAAGTAAAGTTAAATTAGGATTAAACAAAACAACTTTTGCTTATAAGAATTTGTCGGGGCTTGAGATAAACCTTCGCGGGAATTACCAGGTTGTGAATGCTTGTGTGGCAGTGGAGGCGGCCGAGGCGCTTTCTTTGGCTGAGAAGGCTATCAGGAAGGGGCTTTCGGAAGCAAGAGAGTCGGGAAGGTTTGAGAAGATATGCGACAAGCCGTTATTCTACATTGACGGCGCGCACAATGAACCTGCGTCACTTGCGTTAAGAGAATGCATTAAAACTTATTTTACAAAGCAGAAAATTATTTATATAATGGGAATGTTACGTGATAAGGATATAATAAGCGTAATTAAGAACACTGTCGATCTGGCTGAATGTGTATTCACAGTCGCGACTCCCAATGCGGCGAGGACGCTTTCCGCGTATGAACTTGCGGATGCGGTTCGGGAGTTTAATAAGGTGGTGACGAGTGTCGACTCTGTTGAGGAAGCTGTCGAGATGGCCTTTATGATGGCTTCGCAGGATAAGGATACGGTGATTCTTGCGTTTGGTTCGCTGTCACACCTTAAGCGCATCAGAGACGCAGTTGATAACAGAAAGAATTTTAAACCAGATTGTCACGGAGCAAAGCGATGATAGACAAGAATAAAGTTGAAAAGGCAATTGAATTATTGCTTGAGGGAATCGGAGAGGATGTGACCCGCGAGGGCCTTGTAGAGACTCCCAAGCGAATCGCGGCAATGTATGAGGAAATCTACGGCGGTTTCGATATGGACCCTGCGGAGATTCTTAAGAAGCGATTTAAGGTAACCGGCAGCGAGATAGTACTTGAGAAGGATATTACGTTCTATTCCACGTGCGAGCATCATCTGCTTCCTTTTTATGGGAAGATTCATATCGCTTATATTCCCGATGGCGAGGTTGTCGGCTTAAGCAAGCTTGCGCGCCTTGTGGAAGTATATGCGAAGCGCCCTCAGATTCAGGAACAGATGACGGCGCAGATTGCGGATGCATTGATGGACAATCTTCATCCGAAGGGAGTCATGGTGCTTGCCGAAGCGGAGCACATGTGCATGACTATGCGCGGCATTAAGAAGCCCGGCAGCAAGACTCAGACAATCGCAACTCGCGGCGAGTTTAAAGACAGCGAGAATTTGAGAAGACAATTCTTCGATATGATAAAGGACTGATATTTTAAGATGATTATCGGCAACAAGAAGTTTGATTTAAATAATCATACATATATTATGGGTATTTTGAATGTCACGCCGGATTCTTTTTCCGATGGGGGCATGCATAATACTCTCGACAGCGCACTTTTCCATGCAGATAAAATGGTCAAAGAAGGCGCAGATATCATAGATGTAGGCGGAGAGTCCACCCGTCCCGGCTTTATCGAGGTTACGGCGGCCGAGGAAATCGAAAGAACGACACCCGTAATAGAGAGAATTAAATCAGAATTTAACATTCCTGTATCCATAGACACATATAAGCCGGAAACCGCTGTTGCAGCGCTTAAGGCAGGCGCCGACATCGTTAATGATGTTAAGAATATCTGCGACTGGCCGGCTATGCTTAAGGTAATCGCGGATGCAGAGTGTGTATGCTGTCTTACTCACAACAGAGCTGAATACAATTATAAGAATTTTAAAGAAGAGTTTGTGACGGATTTAAAAGCTATATTTGATGCCGCGATTGAAGCAGGAATCGGTAAGGACAAGATTATTCTCGACCCGGGTATCGGTTTTGCCAAGACTTACGAGGACAATCTTTATGTACTGAATCATTTGGAAGTTATGAACGAGTTCGGTTGTCCGTGGCTTCTTGGTACCAGTCGTAAGAGCGTAATCGGTAAGACGCTTGACCTTCCTACCGATGAAAGATTGGAAGGTACACTTGCCACGACGGCACTCGGGGTGCTTAATAAGGCTTCTTTTGTCCGAGTACACGATATTAAGGAAAACAAACGCTTTATCACCATGATGGAGGCTATTGCGAATGCTTGATTATGGCGACAGAATTAATATAAAAGGACTTAAGATATACGCTTACCACGGCTGCCTTGAAGAAGAGCGTACCAAGGGCCAGGAATTTACGCTGGACATTACGCTTTATCTTAATCTTACACCGGCGGGCATCACCGACAATCTTGAGAAGACGGTTAACTACTCCGAAGCATGTCAGGTGGCTCAGGAAGTGTTTACCAAGTATGCCTACAATTTGATTGAGGCAGCGGCCGAGGAAGTGGCGGCGGCATTGCTGCTTAAGTATCCTCTGCTTGACCGTGTGGATGTTGAGGTATTTAAGCCTCATGCGCCGATTCCGCTTGACTTTGAGAATGTTTCGGTTTGCATAAGTCGTGCAAGGCATACGGCATACATCGCAGTCGGTTCCAATCTCGGAGAGAGCGAAGACACCATCAAGAAAGCTCAGGAGATGCTTCTGAAGGTTGAAGGTAACGAACTTTTGGCAGAGTCGGCATTGATTGAGACGAAGCCTTACGGAGTAACCGACCAGCCCGATTTCATAAACGGAATATGGAAGATATCGACGCTTTTTCCGCCGCTTGACTTACTTAAGAAACTTAACGAGATAGAGCACAGGCTCGGACGTGAGCGCATCGTTCACTGGGGCCCCCGCACTATCGACCTCGACATAATATACTACGATGACCTCATAATCGACACAGAAAAGCTTACGGTTCCGCACATCGACATGGCCAATCGTGAGTTTGTATTAAAACCGCTTGAAGAGGTTGATCCTTATGTGCGCCACCCGATAACGGGTTTAAGAGCGGGCGAAATGCTTGCAAGATTACAACAGAAGAACGCATAAAAAAGAAGTCGCTTTTTAACAGCGGCTTCTTTTTATATTATCAGGATTCTATTTATTGTTCTTAATATTCTCAATCGCGGCATCCCTTGCGGCGGTGAATTCCCGCACGTTAACGGCACCGATGGTGGGGGTGTAGTAAGTGGTCACGCCATTGCCAAAGCCCTTGAAATAGGTGTACGTACTCGTGATATTGATGCTGTTGTAAACACCCTGGGCAACAAGCTCGTTGTTGCTTCCGTCAATGTTCATGCGATGGAGCCCGGGATCGGTGGTCGAAGATTTCTGGTAGAAGATGAGATTGCCGTATACGTTAAAGAAATCTATGCGATCCTGCGTAAGAACCTCGATGGTATTGGCGGAAATTGAGTAGCGGCACAGTCTGTAATTGTGCTGAACATCCATGTAATAGACATAATCGCCGGTACAGATGGGGTTCCAGATATCGCCGCCCCAAATATCGGTCACCTCGCCGGAAGATACATTGTAAGTATAAAGGTGGTGATCTCTTGACTGACCGTTGAAATAAATGTTGCCGTTATAGTAGCTGGCGGGCGTTATGAAATAGTCAAGGCAAGGCTCGCTTTCACGTTTGTGGAGGTTAAGGCGTTCAAAATCGGCGCCGCCCTTCGCTGAGTAATGCTGATAATAAATGTAATCGTCCACAAGAAGCATGCACTGGGATGCGTCCTTGGTAAGGGCGAGAAGGTTCTTGCCGGTTTTCTTAATCATATACATACCGGGCTTGGCCACAACGGAGCCGATACCCTGACTCTGCGAGATGGCCTTACCGTAAAAGAAAACGTAGTCGCCGCCGACATTAATGAACTTCGACTCAAGGTTGTAGAGCTTCTTCATATCGGAATGGTCAGGATTCATTACGTAAAGACAGCCCTCATCATAGGAGTTGGAAAAATAAACCTTGCCGCCTTCCTCACAGAACAATCCGTCATTGTAAAGATTGCCCGCGGTAGTGCCGACGGTTCCCTTAGGAATGTCAACCTTGTGAGTGGTACGAATTATGTGAAAAGCGGTAAAAGCAATCAAGAGAATCGCCGCCGCTATTATGATGATTTTCTTGGAAAGACCGGACATGATTTAATCTCCTTTTCATAGAGGGGTATGTTTCAGAAACCAAACCGCGGTTTCCAAAACTATCATGCACGGAGCAAAAACGCTCCCTTTATCAGAAGTAAAATACACTTCTGATTAGATACATTATACCCCTGTAAGGCGCTTGCTATCAAGTTTTAAAAGATGTAGAATTAGTTATCTGCCAAAGAAAGTCTTTCACCCCACAAGGAGATTTCCATGAGAGAACAGGAACTGATAGTCTACAGAGATTTTGAAGACGGCGCTCTTCTTAAGGACATGGTTTATTTAATCGAGAATTATAAGAAGAATGATCGTGATACGCTTGAATTACAGACGTTATTTTATGAATGTTTTCATAAACTTCTGGAATTGGCGGGCCAATACGGCTTCTATGGCAATCTCTGGCACTGTTACCTTTCAAACCTTCTTGTTAATAATGAGAACAGCTACTCCATGGCATGTGAGGTGGTGGGAGAGATTGAAGGCACCATCAATGAAGCGGTACTTCACGACATCGTAATCCTTAAGGAACTCTACGATTATGATTTCTCTGATATGGTGAACGCGCTCGGCATTCATGATTTTGAGCTTGCGCTTAACTATAATTGTTCGAAGAGAGAGAGCAAGGTCTATAATACCCGTATCTGTAAGAGAATCGTTGAACTGGCGGACAGATTTAATAAGGCTGCCACTCCGATAGAGATGAAGCGAGTGCTTACAGAGTTCTACCGTGATTACGGCGTAGGTAAGTTCGGACTTCATAAAGCTTTCAGGGTTCAGCATACAGAGAACGGTGCCGAAATTGTGCCTATTACCAATATCGCGCACGTTAAGCTCGATGACCTTGTCGGCTATGAAAGTGCCAAGAAGAAGCTTACAGACAATACTTCCGCTTTTGTAAAGGGTAAGCCTTGCAACAACTGCCTTCTTTTTGGTGATGCCGGAACCGGTAAGAGCTCAAGCATCAAGGCCATTGCCAATATGTACTACGAGGAAGGCCTTCGCATCATAGAGATTTACAAGCACCAGTTCTCTGATCTTAATGACGTAATAGCGCAGATTAAGAACAGAAATTACAAATTCATCCTTTATATGGACGATTTAAGCTTCGAAGATTTCGAGATTGAATATAAGTATCTTAAGGCAGTCATCGAAGGCGGACTTGAAAAGAAACCGAAGAATGTATTAATCTATGCAACGTCCAATCGTCGCCACCTTATCAACGAGAAATTCTCAGAGCGTGGCAATGCGGATGATGAGGTACACTTCAGAGACACCATGCAGGAGAAGTTATCGCTTTACAATCGATTCGGCGTGACCATTTTCTTTGAGTCGCCGAGCCATAAGGAGTTTAATCATATCGTGACTGAACTTGCAAAGCGTAACGAGATTATGATGCCGGAGGACGAGTTACTCCTTAAAGCCAACCAGTGGGAGATTACTCACGGCGGTCCTTCCGGCAGATGCGCGCAGCAATTCATCCAGTATTTACTGGGTAACAGATAGAAGAGAGGTTTAGAAATGGTAATATTAGCATCGGGTTCACCCCGTAGAAAAGAACTTTTGACACAGGCGGGTATTAACTTCGAAGTGTTTACTTCGGATGCCGACGAGACACCCACCAAAACCGTTCCTTCGGAAATTGTGATGGAACTCAGCAAAAGAAAGGGCGACGACGTATATGCCAGACTCACCGAGCTGGGCAGAATTGATTCGTCAAAAGAAAATTTAATTATCTCCGCAGACACCCTCGTATTCTTTAAAGACGAGCGTCTCGGCAAGCCTGCAGACAAGGCCGACGCAGTCCGTATGTTAAGGGAGCTTTCGGGCAATGTGCATGATGTAATAACAGGTGTTACCTTGACTTATGTTAACCAAGGCGAAAAGAAGCAGGTTTGCTTTTTCGAGAAGACGGAAGTTTCAGTGTACGATTTAACCGATGAAGAAATCGATGCATATGTAGCCACCGGCGAGCCCATGGACAAAGCAGGAGCTTATGCCATCCAGGGTTTCTTTGGCAAATACATCAAGGGAATCAACGGCGAATACGCCAATGTAGTGGGACTGCCCATTGCAAGACTATATTACGAGATTAAAAAGCTTGGCTGTCGCGAAGCTTTGGGACGAGATTAAATCATCTTTTAGCAGGGGGGACTTATATGTACGACAAAAAGGTTACTCAGTGTTTCTTGAACAATCAGCTTAAGCTGTTTCCGAAGCCCGTTGCCACCACCGACGAGGAAGCCGCAGAGTTTCTGGAGGAATGCTTCGCTGTTGTTTTAAACGGCAAACAGGAAGTTATCGACTATTTCGAGGAAGAGGGCATCGATTATGACAAAAAAACCGTCCTCGAAGCAGACGAAGTCTTTGACATCGGGGACGGCAGATTCTTAGTAATCGAAGCATGATTAAATGATGATTTAACTGTAAAAAAGCCACGAATTTGGGCTTTGCAACAACGCTTAACAGGATTGTTAACCGGCGTGGCAGGATTGCCACTAATGATTGGTGGTGTTGTTTAAACAATAATCTTACGATTGATTTAACAAAAACCTTTGGGAGGAATGTAAATCATGAGTAAGATTTGGCAGTTAATCAAGAATATCAGTCCGTTAAACAATCGAACCGGAATGCCTGTGATACTTTATGTTATTAAGGTCATCATAGTATTCTGGTTTGTTAAATTCACCGCAGAGTTAATCGGTGAAGGCTTTGCCATGGCATTTATTTTTGCCTGCGGAAAGAACCCGCTTAATGGAGAAATGTTAGACAATAATGCGATGGTGCTGCTCACCTATTGCGGTTATGGTCTTCTGATAGGAGTCGTGGTTCTCTATTGGAAATTCATACAGAAGAAGACACTTTCGGAGCTTGGCTTTACGCGGCGCCTCGGCACCTACCCGGTCGGGGTTTTAATAGGAGCGGCTTTGATAGCTGTATCTGTAACCCTGATTATGCTTACAGGTACAATTACCTATAGCGGTGTATTTGAGAATATTGATTACGTTTTTATTTGTCTTATGTTTGGCGGCTTTATTTTTCAGGGAGCCTTCGAAGAAGTTCTTTGCAGAGGCGTAGTCTTGCAGCTTCTTAAGGACAAAGCACCGGTTGCGGTTGCCGTAGGCGTGAGCACTGTATTGTTTGTAATCCCCCACATTTCAGGAATGAAAGGAGCTGACCTAGGCATCGCTATAGTTGCTGTAGTTTGCCTGATTCTGATTTCTTTGATTTTGTCATTACTTACACTCAGATTCAAAAGCATTTACGCCGCTTGCGGGCTGCACACAGCCTGGAACTTCGTTCTTTATAATATTCTGGGACTGAATTTAAGCGGCAATGACACAAAGACTTCAGCGATTTTTGATATGCGTACGGTCGACAGCAACATTATAAACGGCGGAGATTACGGTATTGAGGCAAGTGTTGTCACCGCTGTGGTTTTGGCGGCGGCATTGGTCTTAACGCTTGCTGTTAAGCAAAAGAAAGGCGGGACTGAATATGGAGTTTAACAATAGGCTTTATGAATTGCGCAAACAAAAAGGCCTTTCGCAGGAAGAACTTGCCGGACGGTTAAACGTTTCGAGGCAGACGATTTCAAAGTGGGAAGTGGGAGAGTCCGCGCCCGATATGGATAACCTTGTAAGCATCAGCGAATTGTTCGGTGTTTCTTTGGACGAATTGGTGCTTGATAAGACTCCGGAGAAAGAACAGCCTTCGGTGCAGGTAGTGCGTTCCGAACTGTACAGTGACATTAAAGAACATGTTCTAACGGATGACAACAAGAAAAAAGCCAAAAAAGGGCTTAAGATAGCAGGAATTGCTTTGGGAGTTTTTCTTTTGATAGATGTAATATCACTTGTGGTATATGTCCTGATAAATGGGTTCCCCAAATAGAAAAATGGCCGTTGTTATAAAACAGTGGCCATTTTCATACGACTAAGAAAAATATATATCAAGGATTTCCAAAAGCCCGTCGTGGTTGTTGTCATTAACGGTGACAATATCTGCGGCGGCTTTTACTTCCTCGGAAGCATTGGCCATGGCGACTCCGTGACCGGCAACCTTAAGCATTGAAATATCATTATCCTCGTCACCTGCGGCAAAAGTATGCGATACGGGAACCGAAAGATATTCGGTCATAAACTTAACGGCCACACCCTTGCTAACACCCTTAGGCAGAATTTCAAGATACCTCGGGCTGGAAAAGAAAGTGTCCACATACTCTCCATATTGAGCAACAATCTTGGCACGAAGCGCCTCAAGTTTCTCGTGATCGGTAAGATGTATTATCTGAAGCTTGGAAGAACCTTCAGTAAGATAATCGGCCAGACACTCAACAATGCGATAAGGCATATTTACGCGCTGCCTGTAGTAATCGGTTTCCTCTGTGGCGGCGGTAAGAATGATTTCCTCATCGGTATATCCCTGAATATAGATGCCCGCTTCCTTACAAAGCGCCTCGATACCACGGATAGCTAACTGTGGAACCTTATAAGAGTGAATCACCTTGCCTGCACCGAGGTCATAGATAAGAGAACCGCCGAAAGCTATAATATATGAATCAGGGTAATTAAATCCTAATTTAACAATCCTCTCCCTGATACTCGGCAAAGGCCTTCCGCTGGTAAGCACTAGTCTGTGACCTGCAGCGACTGCCTTATCAAGCGCCGCCTTCATATCTGCGCTAACTGTACTGTCCTTAAGCAGCAGAGTCCCGTCCATATCCGTAAAAAGAATATTCTTTCTAAGCTTCTTAATATTCTCAAGGATTGAATCATGAATATATAATTTGCCGTATCCCACACCCAAATCGATGCCGACTTTATTGGAACCGTGGAAATCACTTCCGCCGGACAATAACAGGTGATATTTATCAGCAAGTTCACGAACATATCGCTCATCGGCAGTAGTATAAGTGCTGTAGATTCCCTCGATAGCGCAGAGTCCGGCTTCTTTTAACTTACCTACCAGCGCATCCAGTCTGTCCTTACTGATGGCATAGAGCATAGGGTGAGCAAGCACCGGAATACCGTCTGCCGCAAGAATAAGGTCGATGGCTTTCTCTGGTGTAACCTTCTCACGGGGAATGTAGTAAGGCTTACCGTTACCGATATAACGGTCAAAAGCTTCCTTCATACTCTTCACATAACCATGCTCAAATAAGTATCTTGCAAAGTGCGCTCGTGTTATAACCGTTGAGTTGGGAGATAGTTTACATAACTCGTCATAGTCCATAGGCATACCGTTATCGGTAAACTTCTTACACATCGTACGATTTCTGTTCTCACGGGACTCGGCGAAATCTTTAAGATATTCCCTGAATGCCTCACTCTTGTGGTCGATATAAAGCCCGACTATATGAACTTCGGTACCTTCGTAATCGGTAGACACTTCTATGGCAGGAATTACCTCAGGAGCGGTCTTACCCGCAGCGCGAAGCTCCTCAGCATACGAAATAGCTTCATCGAGACCGGCAACACAATCGTGATCGGTCAAAGCAAACGCCGACAGACCCTTTTTAATTGCGTAATCTACAAGCTCGGTTGGAGTATATGTTCCGTCAGATTTAGTTGAGTGTACGTGTAAGTCAACCATGTATACCTCTCGTATTCAAATAAAGGGAAGCGCAAGCTTCCCTTTAAGTAATTATTCTTCGTCATCCTCGCGGTTAGCCACAAAGACGGTTCTCTTTCTGGCCATTTCGTCGTTGGCAAGGTATTCGTCGTAAGTGGTAACCTTATCGATTATGGTTCCGTTAGGAAGGAACTCAATGATGCGGTTGGCGGTAGTCTCCACAACCTGGTGGTCATGACAGGAGAAAAGCTCAACGCCCGGAAACTTAATCATACCGTTGTTAAGAGCGGTGATGGACTCCATGTCAAGGTGGTTGGTAGGCTCATCGAAGATAAGACAGTTCGCACCGGAAATCATCATCTTGGAAAGAAGGCAGCGAACCTTCTCACCACCGGAGAGAACCTTAACTTTCTTAACGCCGTCCTCGCCTGCAAAAAGCATTCTGCCGAGATATCCGCGCACATAGGTTACATCCTTGATGGGAGAGTAGCCGGTAAGCCAGTCAACGATGGTGTAATCGTTGTTGAACTCATCGCCGGGATCCTTCGGGAAGTAGGCCAAAGAAGTCGTTACGCCCCACTTAAATGTTCCCGCATCGGGCTCCATCTCGCCGGCAAGAATCTTGAAAAGAGTAGTCTTCGCAAGCTCATTGGAACCTACAAAAGCAACCTTGTCGTCGTGACCAAGGATAAATGTTACATTATCAAGAACCTTTTCTCCGTTGATAGTCTTGGTAAGCCCTTCAACAGTAAGGACTTCGTTACCGATTTCACGCTCGGGTCTGAAGTCGATGTAAGGATACTTACGTGAAGAAGGCTTAATCTCGTCAAGCTCAATTTTCTCAAGGGCACGCTTACGTGAAGTAGCCTGCTTGGACTTCGATGCATTGGCGGAGAAACGGGAGATGAATTCCTGTAACTCTTTGATCTTTTCTTCTTTTTTCTTATTAGCTTCCTTCATCTGCTTGATAAGAAGCTGTGAAGACTCATACCAGAAGTCGTAGTTGCCGGCATAGAGCTGAATCTTGCCGTAATCGATGTCTGCGGTGTGTGTGCAGACCTTGTTAAGGAAGTATCTGTCGTGGCTGACTACGATAACGGTGTTCTCAAAGTTAATTAAGAACTCTTCAAGCCATGCGATAGCATCGAGGTCTAAGTGGTTCGTAGGCTCGTCGAGAAGAAGAATGTCGGGGTTACCGAAAAGCGCCTTCGCAAGGAGTACCTTCACCTTCTGGTTACCGTCAAGATCGCCGACCATGGAGTAATGAAGGTCGGTCTCGATTCCAAGACCGTTAAGAAGCATAGCCGCATTGGACTCAGCCTCCCAACCATCTAACTCTGCAAACTCGGCTTCAAGCTCGGAAGCGCGGATACCGTCCTCGTCGGAAAAGTCTTCCTTGGCATAAATTGCGTCCTTCTCTTTCATGATATCGTAGAGGCGCTTGTTACCCATTATAACGGTGTCCATAACAGGGTAGGCATCGTACTTAAAGTGGTCCTGCTCAAGGACTGAGAGACGCTGACCGGGAGTGATGGTGATATCGCCGGAAGTGGTCTCAAGTGCACCGGAGAGAATCTTAAGGAAGGTAGACTTGCCGGCACCGTTGGCACCGATAAGGCCGTAACAGTTCCCTTCGGTAAATTTGATATTTACGTCTTCAAAAAGGGCCTTTTTGCCCACTCTGAAAGTTACATTGTTAGCTGCAATCATGTAAAAACCTTTCTTATGTTTAATACAATTAACGTTTAACCTTTTTTATTTTACAGAAAATCGTAATTTTTGCAAGTCCCCCGTGGAAAGTGATACGTTTTTTGATATAATCAGAATTGTCAGAAAAAGAAGCCTGCTTGTCGGGCGTGGGAGGTTACAAGTGCTTAAAGCATACGATATCAAAGACATTGAAAACATTAAGATTCACGGCCGTACCGTTAAGGACGCATCGCCGCTTCCGTTATTTTGGAACCATTCAGGCGTTGAAGTTAACTGCGACGGGTCAGAACTTTGGATAGATTTAGAGGTGGATCACGGCTTCCACGAGCCCTGGATTGCCATAGAGTTAAACGGCGCCCTCATGAGCCGCCGCATGTTGTTAAAAGAAGACAAGTCCGTCTGCCTTTTCCGTTCCATGACCCCGGGAGTTATTAAGAACGTTAAGTTCTACCGTGAACTTCAGGCTATGAGCGAGGACGATTTGTGCCACGTGCTTGTAAAGGGCTTTCGTACCGACGGTAATTTCTTCCCTGTTCCCGAGAATGACTTTAAGCTTGAGTTTATCGGCGACAGCGTAACTTCCGGCGAGGGTACATACGGTGCCAACGGCGATACCGACTGGCTTGCCATGTACATGAGTTCAAGCCGCCACTACGCCAATATCATAGAGAAAGCAATGAAGGCTGACGTGCGCATTATTTCGCAGGGAGGCTGGGGCGTTCAGTCCGGCTGGGACAACGACGTAAGACATCAGATTCCGAAGATTTACGAGCCCATATGCGGACTTTCCTGGGGACCTATAAATGATGCTCTCGGCGCAAGCAGGCCCAATGATTACGAAGCTTGGAAGCCCGATGCCATAATCGTTAACCTCGGAACCAACGACAATACTTCTTTTAACACTCCCCCGCTTGAGATTCCGGGCATGGGAACCTTTAAGAACCATCGTAATGAGGACGGAAGCTTCGTGAGAGAAGATCTGCAGAAGTTTATCGATGCGGTGTTTGAGTTTCTTAAACTGCTACGTAAGCTTAATCCGTCGAGCCATATTCTGTGGGCATACGGAATGCTCGGTAATGAGATGAAACCGGCGATTTTGGAGGCCATGGATCGATTCCGCGCGGATACGGGCGATGGAAACGTAGCGTTTCTTGACCTTCCCAATATCGACGAAGTGACTGTCGGCTCTCACGGACACCCCGGCTACAAGTCGCATATTGAGTCGGCGAGAGTGATAGGCGAGTATTTGAGTAAGAAGTTTGGCAGAGAGTACAGGGAACCTGAGGGGAATCTGTAAAAGAAAGATTGGTTAACATAACCCAAACATCGGTTTACATAATGTTACGGCTACTGCGGTTGACATAACAATATAGAAATAGCCGACATTGGTTTACATAACAATATAAGAGGGCACTCACATGATTACCTACAATGACTCAGAAAGAATCTTTAAGTTAGACACGCCTCATACAAGTTACATCTTCGGAATAGACGATGATTTTAACTACCTGATTCATTATTACTATGGACGGAAGCTTAGAAATGATTCAGATAACGCACGTTATTTATCGAGACTCTATGACGGAGACATACTTCCGGGAGTTAATACGAAGGATAAGAACAGCTTTCTTGATTTTGCTCCCTTTGAGTATTCTACGGGCGGAATAGGCGATTACAGGAGCCATGCGCTGGAGATTGAATCAGCTGATGGCACCACAGCCACCGAGCTTCAATATGTAAGTCATAAAATTTACAAGGGCAAGAACGGACTTGACGGTCTGCCGGCTACATTCGGTGACGAAAGTACGGTTGAGACTCTCGAAGTGACGATGCAAGACCCGATTATCAAGCTTAAAGTTATTCTTTTGTACTCCGTATTCTCTGTCACCGACTGCATTACCAGAAGTGCGAAGATTATTAATGAGGGTTCGGAGCCGATATATCTCACTAAAGTTATGTCAACCACACTCGGCCTTGACAATAAAGATTACAATCTACTGACGCTTCACGGCTCATGGGCCAGAGAGCGCCACAAAGAGTTTAGAAAGATTGCTCACGGCTTTCAGGGAGTTTCATCGAGGCGAGGCGAGTCAAGCCATCAGGAACATCCTTTTATGGCCATCACCGACAAGAACCTTACCGAGACTTCGGGCGAAGTTTATGGCTTTAATTTCATATATTCAGGTAACTTCGTGGCACAGGCCGATCTCGATCAGTTTGGATTTATTCACGCTGAGATGGGTATTGCCCCCTATAACTTTAAGTGGAAGCTTGAAGCAGGAGCTTCTTTTACCGCTCCCGAAGCAGTAATGACGTACTCGGCGGAAGGCCTCGGAGCAATGACCAGAAGTTTCCACAATCTATATAGGAATCATTTAATCAGAAGTAAGTTCTTACACAAAAAGCGTCCTATCCTTATTAATAACTGGGAAGCGACTTACTTTAACTTCAACACTGAGAAACTTTTAAGTATAGCAAGAGATGCGGCGAAGCTTGGCATCGAGATGCTTGTAATGGACGACGGATGGTTTGGAAATCGTTATGACGATAACAGAGCTCTCGGCGATTGGAATGTCAACGAAGAGAAGCTTCCGGGCGGCCTTAAGTACCTGGTGGACGAGGTCAATAAGCTTGGACTTAAGTTCGGCATATGGATGGAGCCTGAGATGGTGAGTCCCGACTCGGACCTTTACAGAGCGCATCCCGACTGGGCCATTCAGATACCCGGCAGAACTCCGGGACTTTCGCGCAATCAGCTCGTACTCGACCTTACCCGCCCCGAAGTGTGGGAGCATACTTGGAACAGTATTAAGAGCGTGCTTGAAAGCGCTAATATCGAATACCTTAAGTGGGACATGAACAGGCAGTTGGCGGATTTGTACAGCGCGGGACTCCCCGCAGACAGGCAGGGAGAACTCTACCACAGATATGTGCTTGCTGTGTACAGACTGCAGGAGAAACTTGTTACCGCGTTCCCGAATCTTCTTATAGAAAATTGTTCGGGCGGCGGTGCGCGATTTGATCCCGGCATGCTTTATTACAGCCCGCAGATATGGACATCCGATGATACCGACGCGATTGAACGTTTGTCCATTCAGGAAGGAACTGCGATGGTTTATCCGCTTTCCACCATGGGCGCCCACGTCTCCGATTGCCCGAATCACGCGGTCGGTCGCGTAACACCGTTTAAGACCCGCGGTCATGTTGCGCTTGCCGGTACCTTCGGCTATGAACTTGATATCACCAGGATTTCCGAGGAAGACCGCGCACAGATACCGATTCAGGTAAAGCAATATCACAAGTACAATGACCTTGTCAGAGAGGGAGATTATTACCGTCTGGCTTCTTTGGCCGACAACGGCGAGTATGATGCGTGGATGGTGAAATCGCAGGACGAGCGCGAGATTCTTGTTACCTTTGTACAGGTGCTTAACCATCCAAACTTTAAATCGCGCACATTATGCCTTCAGGGACTTAACCCCGAAAAGACCTACCGCGACTGCGAGTCCGGCCGCACCTACGGCGCCGACACCCTCATGTACGCCGGCCTCCCCATCGCCCGCAGCTGGGGGGACTTTAAGTCCACTCTGATTCACTTGGAAGAGGTTTAGACAGCAATCTGAAGTTGTAACTTAACAAAACTCTCAATCACATTATATTTTTACTAACAGATTCTTAATTCTTTTGGAATATGTGCCGAAAAGTGCCCAAATCACTTGATTGGGCGCTTTTTTCATAGTATACCAATAGAGGAGTCGCGAGAGCGACACCGACACATTTTGTTAAGTTACAAAACAGACAACGCGCGACAAATCGGCGCGCAACCCAACAATATCAAGCATATAAACCATCGGAGGATACCCCATGAGTGAAGTTAAAATGTTAAATTGTCCACCCGTTAAGAACATGCCCTGGCAGGACAAGCCCGCAGGACTTAAGAATGCTCCTGTCTGGAGATATTCAGAAAACCCTATTATTAAGAGAAACCCCATCGAAGGCGTCGCACGTATCTTTAACAGTGCGGTTGCTCCTTATGAAGACGGTTTCATCGGTGTGTTCAGAGGTGAGCAGACCAATGGTATCCCTTACGTATATTTAGGACGTTCCAAGGACGCAATCCACTGGGAGTTCGATCAGGAAAAAGTTCAGTTCGTCAATGAAAAAGGCGAGCCCTTCATGCCCAACTACGCATACGACCCCAGACTTGTTAAGGTAGAAGATACCTATTACATAATCTGGTGCGGCGATTTCTTCGGAGCATCCATCGGAATGGCTAAGACTCAGGACTTCAAGAAATTCGTAAGAATCGAGAATCCTTTTATTCCTTTTAACAGAAACGCAGTGCTCTTTCCCCGTAAGATAAACGGCAAGTTCATGTTGCTTTCAAGACCCTCGGATTCCGGTCACACACCTTTTGGCGACATCTTCTTAAGCGAAAGCCCCGACATGGAATACTGGGGACATCACCGCCACGTTATGGGACGCGGCCACGAATGGTGGGAATCCCTTAAAATCGGCGGCGGCGCAGCACCCATCGAGACAAGCGAAGGCTGGCTTTTATTCTACCACGGCGTAAGCGGAACCTGCAGCGGTTACGTGTACTCCATCGGCGGCGCCATCCTTGATATTGATAACCCTTCGATTGTTAAGTATCGTTGCACCAACTTCTTACTTACACCCGAAGAAGAGTACGAAGAGCGCGGATTCGTGCCCAACGTATGCTTCCCCTGCGCGACCATTCACGATTCTGAGACAGGCAGAATTGCTCTCTACTACGGCTGCGCTGATACTTACGTAGGCCTTGCATTCACCAAGGTGGACGAAGTCGTTGATTATATTAAGAAGCATTCAGTCACCAACTACTCCGACACCGACCTCGGACTCCAGTAAAAGAAGGACTTACTTTAAGCACAATGAACAATAACATTCTTTTTTTCGCCCCCGTATTTAAAGACTTAATCTGGGGCGGCGACAAAATGGCAAGAGAATACGGATACGCTATCCCCTCACCCACCACCGGTGAGTGCTGGGAGATAAGTGCACACCCCCACGGTGACTGCACCTGCATCGCAGGCGATTACAAGGGTAAGAAGCTCTCCGAACTCTGGGCAGAGCACCCCGAACTCTTCAACACCGGCGCTGGCAATAGCGGTAATACGGCCACCACAGGCGAGTTCCCATTACTTCTTAAGGTAATCGATGCCAAGGACGATCTGTCCGTACAGGTTCACCCCACCGACGAGTACGCCAAAGCCCATGAAAACGGCGCTTCGGGTAAGACCGAATGCTGGTACGTTCTCGACTGTGAGCCGGGTGCCGAGCTTATCGCAGGCCATAACGCACATTCCCGCGAGGAGATTAACAGGTTAATCGACGAAGGACGTACCTGCGAGCTTATCAGAACCGTCAAGGTTAACCCCGGCGACTGCCTCTTTATTAAGGCAGGCACCGTTCACTCCATAAAGGGCGGCGTGATGCTTTTGGAGCTCCAGCAGAACTCAGACATCACCTACAGAATTTACGATTACGACCGTATCCGCGATGGCAAGAAGCGCGAGCTTCACACCGAAAAGGCCAAGGAAACCATAGCTTTGAACGGCTCCGAATGCACGGCGGTCAGCACCCCCAATACTGCAGGAACCCACAAGATTGCCGACTGCAAGTACTTTACAGAATACAGAATCAACGTTGACGGTACCGAGACCTTCACCGCAGGCGACACATTTGCAACATTCTTTGTCACCGAAGGCACAGGCTCAGCTGACGGCACACCCATTAAAAAGGGCGACAGTTTCCTACTTAAAGCAGGAGCAGGCCCCCTTACACTTACAGGTAACATGACACTCATTGCAGCCACTCCCGGCAGCGTATCATAAAGAGGCACGACCGACATGAGCAAGAACGTTACGATGCGCGACATTGCAAGGAAAATGAATATCAGTGCCGTATCGGTATCCAAGGCTATAAGCGGGCACGAAGGCGTAAGCGACAGCCTGCGTGCCGAGATACTTAAGGTTGCCGACGAACTGGGCTACAACTATGCCCCCAAGTCCGCCGAGAAATCCTTAAGTATCCGCGTCATGGTCTCCGAGACCTATTTCTCGGACAATTCTTTCTACTCAAGACTCTTTGGGTGCCTTGCTTCCGAATTCATGAAGAAGGGGCACGACTGCACCCTCGAAATATTAAGCCACAAGAACGAGAACGGCGGCGAGCTTCCCGGCGGCATCGCTTCAGGCGCGGCTGACGGAGTAATAGTCTTAGGTCCGGTGCTTAAGCCCTGTATGGACAAGGTTCTGCACCTCGACATGCCTGTAGTATTCGTGGACAATTACACTCCCGAAGACATCATCGACTGCGTGGTCGGCGACAATGTCTACGGCTCACACATGCTTACCACTTATCTTATCAATAAGGGACACAAGAAGATTTCTTTTGTCGGAACCGTCAATGCGACCAATTCCATCACCGACAGATATTTAGGATACGTGAAGGCTCTCATGCAGCACGGAATCGCGGCTCGCGAGGACTACCTGATTCCCGACCGCAACGACGACGGAATCCTTACGGACGAGTTTAACCTTCCGGCCGACATGCCCGATGCTTTTGTCTGCAACTGCGACGAGACCGCCTACCACCTCGTTAAATTTCTGCAAAAGAAAGGCTACAAAATCCCCGAAGACATCTCCGTTGTGGGATTTGACGACTATATTTTTGCCACTTTCTGCGACCCCAAGCTTACGACTTTCAGCGTAGATATGCGTGAAATGAGCCGTGCGGCGGTAAGCCTTATGGAAGAGAAGATTAAGAATCCGGGCATCGACCGCATACGCAGAGTCATAAGCGGAGAGATAATAATTCGTGACTCGGTTAAAGCTGTCTGAAATTTTCTTAATTGATAAAATTTTTGGAACATTTGACGATTCGAGATACAAAAGCGACAATTCAATTCGTTCTTTTGACGCTTTTCATGTTCTTGCGTGACGGACAATGTTGTGATATAATATGTTCTGTGCGAGCATCCTGTACACATGTACAGGATGTTTTCTACGCATCGGCAATTTTTCATAGAGGGAGAAAAAGAATATGACAAAATGGGTTTACCTTTTTGAGGAAGGTTCCGCTGACATGCGTAATCTTTTAGGTGGTAAGGGTGCCAATCTTGCAGAGATGACCAACATCGGTATGCCTGTACCCCAGGGATTTACCATCACTACAGAAGCTTGTACCCAGTACTACGAAGACGGAAAGCAGATTAATTCCGAAATCCAGGCACAGATTGATGAGTATGTGCTTAAACTTGAAGCTATGACAGGTAAGAAATTCGGTGACAAGGAGAACCCTCTTCTTGTATCCGTACGTTCCGGCGCACGTGCGTCAATGCCCGGTATGATGGACACAATCCGTAACCTGGGACTTAACGAAGACGTTGTTAATACATTGGCAGAGAAGTCCGGCAATCCTCGCTGGGCATGGGACTGCTACAGAAGATTCATTCAGATGTTCTCCGACGTTGTTATGGAAGTCGGCAAGAAGTATTTTGAAGAATTAATCGATCAGATGAAGGCTCGTAAGGGCGTTACTCAGGACGTTGAGCTTACAGCTGAAGACCTTAAAGAACTTGCTAATCAGTTCAAGGCTGAATATAAGTCGAAGCTTGGTGAGGACTTCCCCACCGATCCCAGAGTTCAGCTTGAAGAAGCTATAAAGGCTGTATTCCGTTCATGGGATAACCCCCGTGCCAACGTTTACCGCCGCGACAACGATATCCCTTATTCATGGGGTACCGCTGTTAACGTACAGAGCATGGCATTCGGCAACATGGGTGATGACTGTGGTACCGGTGTTGCATTTACCCGTAACCCCGCTACAGGTGAGAAGGGACTTTTCGGAGAGTTCCTTACCAATGCACAGGGTGAAGACGTAGTTGCAGGTGTTCGTACACCTATGAAGATTACAGAGATGGAGACAAAGTTCCCCGAAGCTTTCGAACAGTTCAAGAAAGTTTGCCAGAACCTTGAGAACCATTACAGAGATATGCAGGACATGGA
>JAFYDI010000050.1 GCA_017544835.1 Lachnospiraceae bacterium
AATTATGAGTGGCTTGACGAGATTAAGAAGTATTGCGAAGACAACGGCAAGATGTTTGCAACCTCCATTGTTTCAAACGGTATTCTTTTTACGGAAGAAGTAATAAAGAAGTTAAAAGAATACAACTGCAGAATGATTCAGGTTACCTTAGACGGAGTCAAGGAAGTACACGACCAAAGAAGAATTTATAAGGACGGCAGAGGTTCTTTTGACGAAGTAATGCGTGGCATTAAGTTAATTTACGACGATGATGAAATCGTTAAGCCGGTAATCAGAATCAATATCGATAAGAACAACATTCAGGATGTTAAGGACCTTTTGGCGTATTTAAAGGGCGAAAGTCTTGAAAAATGTTACATAGATTTCGGAGTTGTCAAAGGAACCACCAACGCCTGCTCATCATATACGGGCAACTGCTTCGTGGAAGAAGAACTGGGCGATCTTCTTGATGAGCTTTGGAACCTTCTTGATTACTACGGATTTGACTATAATGCCAATCCGCAGAAGAGAGACATGTTCTGCGGACTGTTTAACGATGCGGCGTTTACAATATCACCCTTTGGTGAAATCTATAAGTGCTGGGACCATGTGGGAATGGAAGAGCACCTCATGGGCAAAATCGATGAAAACGGCGACGTTACGGATTTATCCTACAGCTTCATCGACTGGATGACTCACGATCCACTGGAGGTTCACGAATGCAGAGAGTGTAAATATCTGCCTGCATGCGGCGGAGGATGCGCTTCCGTAAGCTTTTCTAAGGATCAGACTTATCACTCAAGCGGCTGCTATAAGGTAAAGGGCGTAGTGGAAAAGCAGGTGGCAAGACTGTTCTTAAAGAATCAAGAGGCTTGGGAAAATGCTTAAATTCTGCCGCGGCTACATATACAAGAGACCGAAACTGTTCTTCTCTTACATAGTAACCGTAATACTAAAGACCGTTATGTCGTATGCCGGCATCATATTGTCGGGTAAGTTTATCGACATTCTGATATCCGGGTCATCGGTTAAGAGCCTTTTATATTATTGCCTTGCTTTTGCGGGGATAGAGGTCTTTGGCCTGGCTTTAAATGCGATAAACGGATACATCGGAAGCATACTTCAGACGAAGCTTGCATACAGCCTAAACTGTGATTTGTACCGGAAAATGACGAGGCTCCCCCTAAGCTTTATCAACGCTCAGGACATGGCATATTTAAGCCAAAGAATAAATGTCGATTCAAATACCTGCATATCGTTCTTTCTTGATACGTATATTGCTTTGTATGTCATGACGCTTTCCATGGTAGTTTCTTTTGCCATGATATTAAAAATAGAGTACAAGACCGCCTTGATATTGCTGGGACTGGCGATACTCTACGGTGTCATATACAAAGCGTTTAAGAAACCGATTTATACAAGGGCCAAAGAATACAAGGAGAGCTCGGCGGAGTTCTTCGGCAAATACTATGAGTGCATGGACGGCACCGGATTTGCGAAGCGCCACTTTATTGTGGGGTTTTTCTTATCAAGACTTGATAAGACTTACGGGAAACTGTTAAAGAGCTTTTTATCTTATCAAAAAGTGCAGATTTCCATGGGGCTTAGCGAAGGGGTTATTTCTACAGCGTCGAGCATATTGATTTACGTGATATGCGGCATAGCAATCCTAAACGGCAAGGTTACGGTCGGCTTATTTACTATAGTTTTAAATCTTTTCGGCAATCTGGTCGGGGCGGTTAAATTCTATCTTGAGTACGGGAAGACGTATCAGGAGACAAGGGTTTCTTACAACAGAATAGAGAATCTTATAAATCTTAAGGATGAAACCGTCGGCGACATAATGCCGGACGGGTGCGACTCGATAGAGCTTAAGAATGTGTCCTTTGGGTACGATAAGACGATAATCGACAATTTCTCCTATAAATTTACCAAGGGAAATGTGTACTATATCGTAGGCAGCAACGGGCGCGGAAAGACCACACTTTTAAACCTTATTCTGGGTAATTACATCGATTCTATGAGGGGAAACGTATATATAAACGGCTGGGATATAGCCACGCTTGACATGAACAGTCTTAAGCGCACTTTGATAGGTTACTCGGAGCAGGATACGTTTCTGGTGTCCGGTACGGTAAGAGAGAACCTTGAGATATTTAAGAGTGATGACGCGTTGGTAAAGCGTTACGCGGATACTTTCAGGCTCTGCAATCCGGCCAAAGAAAACGGACTTAAGCTCGAAACGCCCATTAATATCCAGTGTAATAACTTATCCGGCGGCGAAAAGCAGAAGATATCGATTATCAGGCAGTTTGTGCTAAACCCGGAGGTTATGATTTTTGATGAACCGACAGCCAGCCTTGAGCCTGATATGAAGGCAGTTTTCTCAGATACTATTGAACAGCTAAAGAAAGAAAAAATCGTGATTATAGTGACACATGATGTGGGCATTATTAAAGACGGCGATATTGTCGTCAATATATAAACGAAAGGAGAAAAGTCATGATTCTTAGTTTACTTAATGTTTTACCGTCTTTAAGCACCGGATTGGCTATGCTGATTGTGGGAACGCATTTCAGAAAGCACATTCACACAGAAATCGGCAAGAACGGAATATGTATACCGTCAGCGGCAAAGAACGAATATAAGTGGCTGTATGCTCAGGCGATGGGTCCACGCATCCTTATAAGCCTTGGAGCCACGGCTATATTAGTGTCTTTTTTTGTCGGATGTATACTGGTGCTTTTGGATGGGGGCGACGATCTGATATTAATGGTAAATACCGGTGTTGGAATTTCTGTTCTGGTGGGAGCGCTGTTGTACCTTGACCGGAAGGTGGATAATTTTACGCCTGTGTGGCTTAACGAAGAAGCAAATGATAAAGGAGAGATGTGGCTTAATACCATGAAAGATTATGCCGCAAAGAATCAGTTTGTGTTGTTTGAAAGACTGGCGCAGTCAGAGGAGTGAGTATATTCAATGCCCGGTTGCCCGCCTTTATCCGGGCGGAATATAAAAACAGCGAGCCTTAGGCTCGCTGTTTTAAAATGGGAAAAAGAGGAGGTTATTAGTGAGTTTCTTCTTCTTTCTTTGTCTTTTTGTAGAATACGTACATTGTAACGATTGTTGCTACGATTACAATCCAGATCCACCATACGCTCTTCATGTTCTCTACAAGGAGAGGTAAGTTAGCAAGAGGAGTGAGGTCTGCGTCGATGTCTGCTTCGTTAAGTTCGTAAGCGGTCTCGATGGGAGCCTCGGTGGTTTCCTCTGCGATTACTTCGGTAACTTCTTCTTTGTCATCGGAAGCTACTGCTACGGGAGTTGCTGCGATTGCGGTAATAAGTTCTTCTACTGCAGTGATAACTTCGGGATCGATTGCGGGCTCTTCGGTAACTGCGGGAGCTGCTGCGGCGGGTGTAGCTACAGGAGCGATGGTGATTACTTCGGGCTCTTCATCGGGAGTTTCAACTGTAGGCTCGTCGTTAGCTGCGGGAGAGGGAACTACTACGATGTTGAATCTGGAAAGGTCGATGGATTCAACTACTGCCTTAGCGTTGTCGTAGGTTTCCTGAAGGTTAGCCTTGTTGGCTTCTGCTGCATCAAGGTCTGCCTTAGCTGCTGCAAGTGCGTTCTGTAAAGTGGAAAGGCGGGTGCTTTCTGCTGAAGCGTTAGCGCTTAAGGTTGCAAGTGTTGCTTCAAGAGCTTCTACTCTTGCAAGTGCTGCATCAACGTCTGCTTTTGCCTTGTTGTAATCTTCGATTTCGTTAAGAGCTTCAATAGCTGCAGTGAGCTTGTTGTAGTCATCGTAGTTATTGTCGTCTTCAACTCTTACGGGATACCACTTGCCGTCTTCAGCCTGAGTGATGATTGCGAGGTAAAGGTTGCCGTTTTCTAAATCGGTCTCATCGCCTGCGGATGCGTTCTTTCTAACGTAGTTGTAATACTCGGTGTGAAGGTTGCCGCTTACGTCTTTGTAAGTAACTTCGGTGTGGTTGCCGCGGCCGCTGTTGTAGTTGGTGGTGCCCCAACGATATTCTTCGGTTGCGCCGCCGTATACTTCGTTGCCGCTGATGTCTTTCTTGTACTGGTTGGATTCTTTGTTAACAACCATGTCGTGACCGTACTGGTTGGTGAAAACAACTGCTTCCTGAGCCTTCTTAACGGTGTTGATGTCGCCGGTGGTTCCGAAAGTGAATTCTGCGGTTTCGGGATCAACATCGTCTCTGCTTAAAATCATGTATTCTACGAGCTCTTTGGTGAGCTTTCTGCCGAATCTGAATAAGAATTCGTCGTCCTTCTTACCTGCGTTGGCAATCTGCTCTTCGGTCATGTTAGCTACGGTAGCTTCTACGTTAACATGTCCGTCTTCAAATACTATGTTCTTCTCGCCTGCGGTAAGGTAGAAGAAGTATACAAGCTCTCCGTAGTACTGTTCTTCAATCTTTTCAAGAGCGTTGTTTTTCTCTTCCTGAACTTCGAACTGGTTCTTAGCTGCTTCTAAAGCTTCTCTTGCAGCTGCAGTGTCGGTGGTAGCGGTTTCAAGTTCAGCTGCTGCGGTGTCATATGCTGCCAGCGCGTTGGTGCAAGCGTCATTGGCGGATACGTATGCTGCCTGAGCGTTATCGATAGCTGTGAAGGAATCTGCAAGCTTGCCTTCTGCGTCTGAAAGGCTTGCTTCTGCATCTGCCTTAGCTGCGTATGCTTCGTCCTTGTCGTCGGTGGTGTTGGCGATTGCTGCGTTGTCTGTTGCTGCGGTTGCTGCGGTTTCGAACTCAGCGGATGCCTCTACATAAGAATCGAGAGAAGGAGCTGCTTCTTCGGTTTCGCCAAAAGCGATTTCAGCAGTTTCTTCTTCTGCGTTTTCAAGAATTGCAATAGCGTCTTCGTAAAGACCTGTTGCTGTATTTAATTCCTCGGCGTAAGAACCGAGTGTTGATCCAAACATTAATGAAAGGCTTAATACTGTTGCGATTGCCTTGCTTGTGATTTTTGCTACTCTGTTAAGTCTTCTCATCGTTATCTCCTCCGTGTCTGCGTTAACTCTTATTCTCTGTTGCCTATTAAGACTTCCGCCTAGCGGTTGTCGGTTCACTTATTTCAGATAATAAATCGTTAACATTTGTGAAATCCGTTTCATTTTCCCTGACACTATATATATCGGCGGGGATGGGAAAAAGAATAGGGGGTGAGTGGATAATAATTGGTTAATTTTTCGTATTATTTCGGAACGGGCGTAAAATACGTTGTTTTTAGGAGACAATAAATTTGAAAAAACCATTGTATTAATAGTAAAAGTATGATATAAGAATAGGGATATATCCCGTGATACAGGATAGCGACCGTTTATTAGGAATCATAAACCTGTGTTTTAGGTTTATGATGGTGGGCATTAGCTTTAAAATGGCCACCACGCGTAGAGTTCCGCAGTTCATTTGGTATTTCACAAATGAACTGGTTCCGCTATACGATAGATTTCTAAAAAAATATGCCCGGACGGACAGGCGGGTCGAAAGCCGAATGAATGCGAGCAATCGCAATATTGATTGAGAAGGCGTAAGCCAGGCTCAAATTTTATAAGATGATAACTTTACAATCAAATCACTTGTGAAACGGTCAATAAACATCGGTAACCCCTGTAAGAGTATTCTCGGGAGCAATAAGATAAAGATACGACATTTTTGCAGGTGTAGGAGGATGCCTTGAGCATTCACGCATCTGTTTTTTTTTACGGTATTAGGAATCATGAATCCGTATTTTGGATTCATGATGGCGGGCATTAGCTTTAAAATGGCCGCCACGCGAAGAGTTCCGCAATTCATTTGGTATCTCACAAATGAATTGATTCCTATAAGAAATAATGAATCCGTAGTTTGGATTGTTATAGAAAGATTGGTAGTAAGAATGGATTTAGAAAAGCAGAAGTCGGCGCCGGTATATGAGGCGCTTGAGAGATTCAGAAAGCAGAGAGTGGTGCCCTTTGATGTACCGGGGCATAAGAGAGGAAGAGGTAACCCGGAGCTTGTGACGCTTTTAGGTGAAAAATGCGTAAGCTTAGATGTTAACTCCATGAAGCCTCTTGATAATCTGTGCCATCCGGTGTCGGTCATTCTTGATGCCGAGAAGCTTGCGGCTGAGGCCTTTAGGGCGGCGCACGCATACTTTATGGTAGGCGGTACTACGTCTGCGGTGCAGAGTATGGTGCTTACGGCTTGCAAAGCGGGCGATAAGATTATACTTCCGAGAAACGTACACAGAAGCGTTATCAATGCACTGGTATTATGCGGCGCGGAGCCTGTATATGTTAATCCCGAAGTTGATAACCATATAGGCATTGCCCTCGGTATGGAATTATCAAAGGTTCAGGAAGCCATTGAGAAATACCCCGATGCCAAGGCAATCCTTGTAAACAATCCTACTTATTATGGAATATGTTCGGATCTTCGTTCCATCGTAAAGCTTGCACATGAGCATAACATGATGGTGCTTGTGGACGAGGCACACGGAACGCATCTTTATTTCAATGAGAACCTTCCCGTTTCTGCTATGGAAGCAGGTGCGGATATGGCAGCGGTAAGTATGCATAAGTCGGGCGGAAGCCTCACACAGAGTTCCCTTCTTTTGCTGGGAGAGAACGTTAATACAAGATATGTGGAGCAGATTATCAATCTTACGCAGACTACCAGTGCGAGCTACCTTCTTTTGTCAAGCTTGGACATTTCGAGGCGTAATCTGGCGCTTCGCGGGCGTGAGTCCTTTGAGAAGGTTAAGAACATGGCTGAATATGCGCGCTCCGAGATTAACTCAATCGGCGGGTACTACGCTTATGGCAAGGAGCTTGTGAACGGCAGCAGTATTTTTGATTACGATGTGACCAAGCTTTCCGTATATACAAGAGATATCGGGCTTACGGGTATCGAGGTCTACGATTTGCTGCGCGATGAGTATGATATTCAGATAGAGTTTGGAGATATCGGCAATATCCTTGCTTACATATCTATAGGCGATCGTATGCAGGATATCGAGAGACTTGTGGGAGCGCTGGAGGACATTAAGAGACTCTATTCAAAGCCCACATCCAAGCTTCACAATGCCGAGTACATTGCGCCGATTGTGGCGGCTACGCCTCAGAAGGCCTTTTATGCGGCCAAGGAACTCGTGCCGATTCGAGAGACTGCAGGTCGTATCTGCGGTGAGTTCGTAATGTGTTATCCTCCGGGAATACCGATTCTTGCGCCCGGTGAGATGATTACGGAAGAGATTATTGATTACACCCTCTATGCCAAAGAAAAGGGTTGCTCGATGCAGGGCCCCGAGGACGGAAGCTTAGAGAAGTTGAATGTTTTAAAGTAGTTTGGTTGGTTTGGGAAAGGAAAGGGAAGCGATGGAGTTTTGGTTTTCCGAAATGCATACGGACAATGTCAAAATGTCTATCCGTGTGGACAAGCAGCTTTTTAGCGCAACAAGCGATTATCAGAAGATTGACGTGTTTGATTCGGCGGAGTTTGGAAAGTTTTTAACTTCCGACGGAAGCGTAATCTTTTCTGAGAAGGACGAGTTTACTTATGATGAAATGATAGTTCATGTGCCCATGGCGGTGCACCCTCACGTGCGCAAAGTCCTCGTTATCGGCGGCGGCGACGGCGGTGTGGCAAGAGAACTCAGTCACTATGATGAAATAGAAGAAATCGATGTGGTGGAGCCGGACGAAATGTTTGTAAATGTCTGCCGCGAGTTCTTCCCCGATAATGCATGCGGTCTTGATGACCCTCGTGTAAGACTTCATAACCGTGACGGTCTTAGATTCTTAAGAGGCAAGACCGATGAGTATGATTTGATTATCAACGATTCCACGGATCCACTGGGCCATACGGCGGGCCTGTTTACAAAGGAGTTCTACGGCTCGTGTTACAAAGCGCTCAAAGAAGACGGAATCATGGTATATCAGCACGGAAGCCCTTTTTTTGACGAAGACGAGGAGACCTGTCGCGCGATGCATAAGAAAGCGTTTAAGAGCTTTCCGGTAAGCCGCGTATATCAGGCGCATATTCCCACGTGCCCGTCGGGCTACTGGCTCTTTGGATTTGCCAGCAAGAAGTACCATCCTATTAAGGATTTAGACGCGAAACGTTGGAACGACAGAGGCATAAAGACCTGGTACTACACGACTAACCTTCATATGGGGGCGTTTATGCTTCCTAAGTATGTGGAGGATTTGCTTCGCGAGGAAGAGTCTAAGAAGTGATTATAATTTGGAGGATATAGAATTATGAAGTTAATGGTTATCGGATGCGGCGGTGTTGCTACCGTTGCAATTTATAAGTGTTGTGAGAATCCTTTGTTTACGGAGATTTTGCTTGCAAGCAGAACCGTATCCAAGTGTGATGCTTTGG
Organism: Lachnospiraceae bacterium; assembly: GCA_017544835.1. Lineage (GTDB taxonomy): Bacteria > Bacillota > Clostridia > Lachnospirales > Lachnospiraceae > UBA1258. Next base: position 8,373 of record JAFYDI010000050.1, read on the forward strand.
CTGAGAAATTAAGAGACAAGACAAGCGCCAAGATTACGACCGCAACGGTCAATGCTGATTCCAAGGAATCTCTTGTGGCTCTTATGAAGGAGTTTAAGCCTCATACAGTACTTAATGTGGCTCTTCCTTATCAGGATTTAACTATTATGGATGCCTGCCTTGAAGCCGGTGCCAATTATGTGGATACAGCCAATTACGAGGCTGAGGACACCGACGATCCTGAGTGGCGCGCTATTTATGAAAAGCGTTGCAAGGAGAAAGGCTTTACCGCGTACTTTGATTACAGCTGGCAGTGGGCGTATGACGAGAAGTTTAAGAAGGCGGGACTTACCGCGCTTCTCGGCACAGGCTTCGATCCCGGTGTAACTCAGGTGTACTCGGCTTATGCGCTTAAGCACTATTTTGACGAAATTCATTATATAGATATTCTTGACTGTAATGGCGGTGACCACGGATATCCTTTTGCGACTAACTTTAATCCCGAGATTAACCTTCGTGAGGTTTCTGCGAACGGTTCTTACTGGGAAGACGGTCACTGGGTAGAGACCAAGCCCATGGAAATTAAGAGAGTGTATGATTTTGACCAGGTGGGTCAGAAGGATATGTACCTTCTTCACCATGAAGAGATTGAGTCTCTTGCGAAGAACATCCCCGGAATTAAGAGAATTCGTTTCTTTATGACTTTCGGACAGAGCTACTTAACTCACATGAAATGTCTTGAAAATGTGGGCATGCTTGGCACAACTCCGGTTGACTTTGAAGGTCAAAAGATAGTTCCCATTAAGTTTTTGAAGGCATTATTGCCCGATCCTGCGTCTCTTGGTCCCAGAACCGTAGGCAAGACCAACATCGGATGTATCTTTACCGGTGTTAAGGACGGAGTAGAGAAGACTATCTACATTTATAATGTCTGCGACCATCAGGAAGCGTTTAAAGAAACCGGTGCACAGGCCATCAGTTACACCACAGGTGTTCCCGCGATGATCGGAACCGCTATGGTTGCAAGCGGAACCTGGAATAAGGCCGGAGTGTTTAATGTGGAAGAGCTCGATCCCGACCCTTATATGGAGGCACTTAATAAGTATGGTTTGCCTTGGGTTGTGGATGAGAATCCTGTGAAAGTAGACTAAGGCGGGAGATATTCCCGGAACTTTGGGTGAAAAAGATTGGTTAATTTTCCTGTTTTTGAAAAGATTAATACACCTGCATATGTGGCAGACGAGGCTAAACTCATTAAGAACCTTGAGATTCTTAAGTCGGTTAAGGAAGCTGCGGGCTGCAAGATATTGCTTGCACAGAAGGCGTTCTCGATGTTTTCTTTGTACCCTGTTATAGAGAAATATCTTGACGGTACTACAGCCAGCGGGCTGTTCGAGGCTAAGCTTGGTCGAGAAGAGTTTAAGGGCGAGGTGCATGTTTTTTCGCCGGCTTATAAGCCTTCTGAGATTGATGAGATTGTGGCGGTGTCTGACCATATTGTGTTTAACTCTGTAGCGGAAGTGTTGCGCTATAAAGACAAGTGTGTCGGTAAGAGCATCGGGCTTAGAGTGAATCCTGAGTGCTCTACGCAGGAGACGGCTATTTACGATCCTTGCGCACCGGGGTCAAGACTGGGTACTACGCTTGAAAACTTTGATCCATCGATGCTTGAGTTTATCGACGGACTTCACTTTCATACTTTGTGTGAGCAGGGTGCGGACGCGCTTGAAGTTACGCTTAAGGTCTTTGAGGAAGAGTTCGGAAGCTTTATCAAGGGCTTAAAGTGGGTGAATTTCGGCGGGGGTCATCATATTACGAGAGATGACTATGACAGGGATTTGCTTGTTAAACTCGTGCGCGATTTTAAGGAGCGTTACGGTGTTGAGGTGTATTTAGAACCCGGCGAGGCGATTGCGCTTAATGCGGGGTACCTTGTGACACGTGTGTTGGATATTGTTCATAACGGTATTGATGTGGCTATTCTTGATGCGTCGGCGGCTTGCCATATGCCCGATGTACTTGAGATGCCTTACAGACCGCCGCTTTATGCTTCCGGTAAGAAGGGCGAGAAGGCTTATGATTACAGGCTTTCTTCGTGCACTTGCCTTGCGGGGGATGTGATAGGAGATTATTCTTTTGACAAGCCCCTTAAGGTGGGAGATACGCTGGTGTTTGAGGATATGGCGATTTACTCGATGGTTAAGAATAATACCTTTAACGGTATGTGTTTGCCGGATATTGCAATGATTGACTTAAGCGGTCAGTACCATGTTGTGAAGAGTTTTGGATACAATGATTTTAAGGAGAGGCTTTCATGAGGATAGATTCGATTCCTTCACGGGACGGCTTTAGGATGCCGGCAGAGTTCGAGCCCCATGAAGCTACTATTATGATATTTCCGGAGCGACCGGGTTCGTGGCCGCACGGAGCTAAGCCTGCGCAGAAGGTATTTGCATCGATTATCAGAAAGATAGCGGAGTGCGAGACTGTGTATGTTGTGGTAAGCGACAATACTGAGGCTGTGGCGAGGGAGATGCTTGGCGATGTGGATGCTGTCAAGCTTGTAAAGATTCCTACTGATGATGCGTGGGCTCGTGATACGGCACCTACTTTTGTCAAGAATGCCGACGGTGTTGTACGTGGTATTAACTGGCGCTTTAACGCCTGGGGCGGTGAAGTGGACGGCCTTTATGCTCACTGGGAGCGAGACGACGCTTTAGCGAAGGCTTTCTGTGACACTGTCGGATATGATTATTATGATGCGGGTGACTTTGTGCTGGAGGGCGGTTCGATTCACTCTAACGGTGCCGGTACTGTCATGGTGACGGAGAGTTGCCTATTAAGCGCCGGTCGTAACCCTTCACTTACGAAGGCTCAGATAGAGGATAAACTTAAAGAATATCTTAGCGCCGAGCGTGTAATCTGGCTTCCCCGTGGCATCTACAATGATGAGACCAATGAGCACGTTGACAATGTTTGTGCATTTATTGATAAAGATGAAGTTGTGCTTGCTTGGACCGACGATGAGAGCGACCCGCAATATGAGATGTCGCTTGGCTGTCTTAAGGTGCTTGAGGCAGCAGGACTGACGGTTCATAAGCTGCCTATTCCTGACGTCCCTGTGACGGTAACACCTGAAGATTTGGAAGGTTATGTCTTTGAAGAAGGCGAAGATGTGCGTGAAGTCGGTGAGAGATTGGCTGCAAGTTATGTTAACTTCTATTTTTGCAACGATTATGTTCTTTTGCCACAATTTGGCGGAGTTAATGCCGAGAGCGATAAGAGAGCAGTTGATTTAATGACTGAGTTATGTAAACATAGAACAGTAGTGCCCGTGCCTGCAAGAGATATTATTGTGGGCGGAGGGAATATACATTGCATCAGTCAGCAGATTCCCTATAAGGAATCATGAACCTGTATTGTAGGTTCGTGATGGCGGGCATTAGCATTAAAATGGCTGCCACGCGGAGAGTTCCGCAATCCATTTGGTACTTCACAAATGGATTGATACCTTGTTTCTAAGGAGAAAACATGAGAAAAGTTAAAGTCAGCGCAATTCAGATGAATTGTACCCGCGATGTTAAAGAGAATATAGATCATGCAGACAAGCTTGTGAGGGAAGCGTCGGCGAAGGGGGCCAATGTCATTCTTTTGCCGGAACTCTTTGAAAGACAGTATTTCTGTCAGGAGAGAGTGTATGATTATTATGAGTTTGCTAAGCCCGTAGAGGACAATGACGCCGTAAATCACTTTAAGACAGTTGCGGCAGAACTTGGGGCCGTGATAATTGTAAGTTTCTATGAGCGTGACGGATATGTGCTTTATAACAGCTGTGCGGTGGTAGATGCGGATGGTACGCTTCTTGGAATTTATCGTAAGACGCATATTCCGGACGATCATTTTTATCAGGAGAAGTTTTATTTTACGCCCGGCAACACCGGCTTTAAGGTGTGGGAGACTAAGTTTGGCAAGATTGGTGTTGGCATATGCTGGGATCAGTGGTTCCCGGAGACTGCAAGGAGCCTTGCTGTCAACGGCGCAGAGTTGATATTCTACCCTACGGCTATCGGTTCGGAGCCCATCCTTGAAAGTGACAGTTCAGGTCATTGGAGACGCACCATGCAGGGACACGCAGCCGCTAATTTGATGCCTGTAATCGCTGCCAACCGCTACGGACTTGAGAAGGTTGAACCCTCTGAAGCTAACGGCGGGCAGAAGTCCGAGCTTTCCTTTTACGGTTCGTCTTTCATAGCAGATAACACAGGTGATATAGTAGAGGCAGCGGGACGCGAGGGCGATACCGTGCTGGTACATGAGTTCGACCTTGATGAACTTCTTGAGGCGCGCTTATCCTGGGGCATTTTCAGAGACCGTCGCCCCGACTGCTACGGGGATGTCACAAAGTGAGACACTTGTGTCCCATTTGAAAAATAGGGCTTTTGGACGCTTTGCGTCCTTTAATGTGACGTGTTCTTTTTCCATAATGAGGGTGTAACGAAAATCACTCACAAAGGAGAACACATCATGAAAAAGAACATCGTATTAATTATCAGCGGAACAATTTTGACATTGGGAATTGTACTTTTTATCTTAGTAGAAGTTACAAACACACTTTCATTACCCATATGGTGCTATACCGGTTGCTTTGCAATCTCCTGCCTTCTATCAAGTTTTCACTGGAACAGAGTAAGAAAGAACAAGGAAGCATAATAACCGGGCGGCATATCTTAATAGGAGAATGTCATGGATCAATCCAAAATCGGAAACTATCTTAAGGAACTTCGCAAGCAAAAAGGCTTAACGCAGGAAGAACTCTCCGAGAAACTCGGTGTATCGCGCCGCAGCGTCTCAAGATGGGAGACGGGCTCGAATCTTCCCGACCTTGATATTCTGATAGAACTGTCCGATTTCTATGACGTCGACCTTAAGTGCATGCTCGCCGGCAACGCGGAGGAGACACCTATGGACAAAGAAATTAAAGAAACCGCATTGATAGTAGCTGAGTACAGCAACGAAGAGAAGCTTAAAGTCGCTAAGCGCTTTCACTATTTGTATTTGTTCGCGGCAGTTGCTTTTGCTATCTATCTTGCAACGATATTTATTGATGCACTTTCAGCCTATGAAGGCGTTTTCTGGTACGATTTCCTTCAAGGTATGACCCTCGGGATAACCTTCGGCATGCTTATCGTAGGCTTCATCTTCACCGGCGCCAACGCCCATAAGCTGAGGGAAGCGAAACTTCGTATGTTCAAGAAACTTACCGGGAAGCAGTAAGGTAAGCTGTATATCATTACGGGCCTGCGGCTCTTCGAACGGTTCGTAACGACTTAGATTGTTTAAAGCCATCAGTAATCGTCGGATTTAGACATCAATAATTGAATACAAAAAATGTTGTGATGACTAGAAATGGAGCAAAAGCTTCTTTCTGGTCATTATTTTTTCCATCGAATCAACGTACAGCCTTATGACGAAGGATTTGTAAAAAGAAAAGATATCTAAATAATTGAGAAAAGCAAGTTTTAAACATCACGCGAAATTTGGCTGATGCCATAGGACGTTTAAATAGTAGCATATCCGGAAAAATTAACTATTGAGCGCTTTTGGCTGCTATGAAAAGAATGTCTAATACCATTTAAAACCGCTGAACTTAGACAATAACAAAAAGCGCCACCCGCGAGGATGGCGCTTAATCTATATTTGCTTCATGAAGCTAAGCGGAACCACATGATTTGTGAAATACCGAATCATGTGCGGAACGCTCCGCGTGGCGAGCATTTTAATGCTAATGACTCGCCATCAAGAACCTACAATACAGGTTCCTGATTCCTTATACTATTACATAACTACTTCAACCTTGTATTCCTTCTTACCCTCTACAAAAGGAATTATGGTTCCTTCAACTTCCTGACCGTCTACGATAAGCTTCTTAACGCCCTTCTGGGAGCCGTTGGTCTTAACGGAAATCTCGTAGGAAGCGCCACGGAACTTACGGGTAACCTTGAAGTCGCCGAAGTCTGAAGGTACGCAAGGATCTACGGAAAGGCCCTTGTGGGTAGGATATACGCCGAGGATGTACTGTGAGATGTTAACAAATGTCCAAGCAGCGGTACCTGTAAGCCAGGAGTTCTTACCTTCGCCGGGGATGTAAGCATCGTTACCTGCTACCATCTGGCAGTATACGTAAGGCTCGGTCTTGTGAATCTCGGAGATTTCTTCGGTGTAAGCGGGACAGGTCTTTTTGTAGATTTCGAAAGCTCTGTCGCCACGGCCGATAACTGTTTCTGCGATGGAAACCCAGGGGTTGTTGTGGCAGAAGATACCGGCATTTTCCTTGTATCCCGGAGGATAAGAGGAGATTTCGCCAAGCTCTAAGTGGTAAACTGTGTAAGCAGGCTGTAAGATCATTACGCCGTACTTGCAGTCAAGGTATTTCTTGACGGAATCAAGAGCCTTCTCGGCAAGTCCTTCCTTAACACCGATGCCGGCCAAAGAACAGAATCCGTTGGACTCAATAAAGATTTTACCTTCTTCACATTCCTTGGAACCGATCTTGTTGGAATATGCGTCATAAGCTCTTACGAACCAGTCGCCGTCCCAGCCTGCTTCAAGGACTGTATCGTACATAATCTTAACTTCCTTGCGGGCACGCTCTGCTTCAGCGGCATCGCCGAGAAGCTCTGCAAGCTGAGCATACTCTTCACCGTACTTAACGAACATACCTGCGATGAATACGGACTCCGCAACGGGACCTTCGGAAGGTCCGAAGCACTGGAAGGATTCGCCGGGATGCTCTGAGAAGCAGTTTAAGTTAAGGCAGTCATTCCAGTCTGCACGGCCGATAAGAGGAAGCTTGTGAGGTCCCTTGTTGTTAACCGTGAAGTCAAAAGAACGCTTTAAGTGCTCCATCAAAGTGGTAGCTACTGACATATCGTTATCGTAAGGAACGATTTCTTTTAAGATAGATACGTCACCGGTCTCACGAACATATGCTGAGGTACCTGCGATGAGCCATAACGGATCGTCGTTGAAACCTGAACCGATGTCGGAGTTACCGCGCTTGGTAAGAGGCTGGTACTGATGGTATGCGGAACCGTTCTCAAACTGAGTGGAAGCGATATCGATGATACGCTCACGCGCACGCTCGGGAATGAGATGTACAAAACCAAGAAGGTCCTGGTTGGAATCTCTGAAGCCCATACCGCGGCCGATACCTGACTCATAGTAAGAAGCGGAACGAGACATGTTAAAGGTAACCATACACTGGTACTGGTTCCAGATGTTAACCATACGGTTAACCTTGTCATTGGAGCTTTCAAGTGTATAAATAG
>JAFYDI010000051.1 GCA_017544835.1 Lachnospiraceae bacterium
ACCGGCGAAGCGGACGGCGATGAAATAGTTATGAAGAAGGAGTTTGACTGAATCATGGCGTCAAGCATAATTCACCTTGCTATCACGTGTGAATTGATAAAAACAAGGGGTTTTAAGGATGTAAACAGACTTAAGTTCGGAGCGATTCTTGCGGATTACGGGAGTGACCGTGAGACCACTCATTTAAGGCAAAGAATACAGGAACTCAATAAAAAGTCGTACAATGTCAATCTTTTCAGAGAAAAGTATAAGGACAAGCTGCTTACGGATGATTTGTACCTGGGGTACTATTTGCACCTGGTTCAGGATATTTGTTACAGGCATTTTGTGTATGACAGATATAATTGGAATCCCAGAATTCCGGGGAATATGGAGCGTCTCTACAGAGACTACAACATTCTGAACACGTACGTAAGAGATAAATATGGGTTGGTTAACGACCTCAGAGTACCAGAGAATCTGGCTCAAGAATCCCTGTGCGACATCGACAGTTTTGATGTTGACAGGCTCGAAAGCGATATGAACAGGTACTTTGCAAGCACGGCCGACGGGGACGCTTTCTTTTTCACCAAGGAGATGGCGGATATATTTATAAGCGAGGCTGTTGCGACATGCAATAAAGAGATTGATGCATTAATTAAGGGTGAGGGTATGATGGACAGCGTTCAAGAAGCTTGGGACAACGGCCCGAAAGCGTAGTCGGTTCCGAAGAGGAGAGACCTCATGACAACTCAATTTGATGTAAAAAGAAACTGCATACACGCCCTTAAAATATCTATCGCGGCCATAGTAGCGATTCTGCTGGCGGAGGCTTTTCAACTACAGTTTGCGGTATCGGCAGGCATAGTAGCGATTCTTTCCGTGGCGTTTACTAAGAGGGAGACCATACAGACCGCGGTAAACAGGTTTCTTGCTTTTGCAGTGGCACTGGTGATTGCGGCAGCGTGTTTCAATTTGATAGGGTATGACAGGTATGGCTTCTTTGCGTATCTGATTCTTTTTATAGTCGTGTGCCGGTTTATGCGGTGGGACAATGCGATGGCGATGGATTCGGTGCTGATATCGCATTTTCTTACGCTTAAGGCGATGGGGGTGTCAGAACTGACTAATGAGATTGGGCTATTTGTAATCGGCGTGGGAATCGGTATAGCGGCCAATCTTTTCATCAGGCCAAAGAAAGACTACATGGCCAGGATGAAGGAAGAGGCAGACGCACTCATTAAGCAGGCGCTTCACAGAATGTCGCTTAGAATCGTGAATCCGGCGATGGATGACTATGACGTCAGCTGCTTTATTACGCTCAGAAAGACTCTCGATGAAGCCTCGGCACTGGCGCACCTTAATTACATGAATCAGTTAACTTCCCAAAATAAAGAAGACATTGAATATATCGCCATGCGCGAAGAACAGTCGGATACATTATATGAAATATATAAGCATCTACGCGGAATTCAGACGGTTCCGAATACTGCAGAGATGTTGGCGAGGTTCTTTGAAAAGGTTTCGGTAGAATATTCGAAGGAGAATACCGTGGACGGGCTTATGGCGGAATATGACGAGCTTAACACTCACATGAAAGAGATGCCGTTACCCAAAGATAGAGAAGAATTCGAGGACCGCGCGCGACTGTTTGCTGTGATGCGGGGGATAGGAGATTTGCTGTATATTAAACATATTTACGTTCTGAAAGCTGCCAATCAACGCAACTTGAAGTTGCGCAAACTTCAAAAATAGCACATCATGGTTGGTAGAGGGCTACAGCCTCTCATGTTAATCTATACTTGCGACGCGGAGCAGACATCAAGCAAGACAGATTAAAGGAGACTATTATGAGTTTTGGAAACAACCTTCAATATTTGCGCCAGTTAAGCGGTAACATGACCCAGGAGGATCTTGCTGAAAAGCTTAACGTAAGCCGCCAGACAATTTCCAAGTGGGAAATGGATACAGCCAATCCCGAGATGGACAAGGCTCTCGAACTTTGCAAGATTTTCAACTGTTCCCTCGACAATCTCTTCAGGGACGAGATGGACAAAAGAAACGATGCCTACTCAAATCTTCGAATAGAAACAGTGCCGGGATTTAAGTACGTAGAATACACCGTAGTCAGCAAAGAGCCGGAAAGTGATGCTATCGGCAAGGTTAACGGATACGCCAAAGCAAACGGAGACAAATCCCCCAAGGTTATAGGCTGGGATTTCCCAAACCTTTCGCAGGAGCAGATTAACGTATTTAACATGCACGGATATACTGCAGCATGGGTAGTGCCGGAAGGCCTCACGCCCGAGGGTCTCACGGTCAAAGAACAACCCGCGCACAAATATGCAGCGATTCACATCGAGCATCCCTTTGACAATCCATTTGTCACTATACCCGGAGCCTTTAAGACCCTGAACGATTTCATGAGAACCAATGGTCTTACATACTCGGAAGATGGCGTGATTCCGTGCTACGAGACAGACGGAGAAAGCATGGATGTCTACATAGCCTGCAAGTAATAGGGTAACTGAGTGAACTAACGGTTCATTTTCAAACAGAATAATGCAGTGTATGATTCCCTCATGGGCAAATTTGGCTTATGAGGGTTTCTTTTTGCCCTTAAATACAGAAAAATGTGCTATCATTAGTACATTACAATTTGAGAGGGACAATTATGAATAAAGCGGGTACACAGACAATTGAGACTGAGAGATTGATTCTCAGACGATTCACCATCGATGATGCGGAAGATATGTACGATAACTGGACGTCGCACTCGGCGGTTAATAAGTTCTTAACCTGGCCGCTTCATCCAAATGTTGATTTTACGCGCAGTCTCTTGGAGGGCTGGGTGGCAAGATACGAAGACGGCGATTACTTTAATTGGGCTATTAAGTTAAAAGAAAACGGCAGCGTTATAGGAAACATTTCGGCTGTAGAGATTAACGAAAAGATAGAAGCCGCAGAAATCGGATACTGTATGTGTGAAGATTACTGGGGCCGAGGATTAATGCCGGAGGCGCTTAAGGCGGTTATGGACTATCTTTTTGATGTTGTGGGACTTAACCGTGTGGGAGCGCGTCACGATGTCCACAATGAAAAGTCCGGCAGGGTAATGGATAAGGTCGGCATGAAGCGCGAGGGAATCTTACGCGACGCGGCAAAGAACAATCAGGGAATCCATGACATCGAGTGGCATTCGATGGTAAGAAGAGAAAGAAATGTAAGTGGCGAACTGAGCCTGAAACTTGAAGATGTTGAGTGGCCTTTCACGTTTACGGACCACGACAGAAACATCGCCAGAGGTATAGTATTCGACGATGCCGGCAACTTCTATTTCGTGCGCGCGGAGCGTGATGATGATTTCGGAAGGGCGACTCTGATCGAGACCGCCGGCGGTGGTGTGGAACCGGGCGAAGAGCTCGGCGCAGCCATTAAGCGCGAGTTGAAAGAAGAACTCGGTGCCGAGGTTGAAGTTATATGTAAGATTGGTGTGGTAAGTGACTACTACAACCTGATACACCGCCACAATATCAATAACTATTTCCTGTGCAGGGCAGTTTCTTTTGGCGAGAAACATCTGATGCCTGACGAGATAGAGGACTTCCATTTATCGACACTAAAATTATCATATGATGAGGCGATGGCGGAGTACGAGCTTAGAAGGGAAACGTCCATAGGAAGGCTGATAGCCAATCGCGAGATGCCTATCCTTAAGCGTGCGCACGAGATTATATCGGGGCTGGAGCAAAAGAATGCTTAAAGGCATTAAGGCAAGCGTAAACCGGGTGTCGGCTGAGCCTGTCAACAAGGGCTGCTTTTGCCAACTACGACATTTTTAAGGCAGTTGTGCCAAAGTGGTATACTGACGAATACAGGAAAAAGTGAAATCCCTCCAACCGCAGGTTGGAAAGTGGTATAATCTAACCAAACCAATGCGTTATTGAAATGAGTTTTCAAGATACCTACAATTACGGTGAGGCCTCGGAAAACTCATAATGCAAAGGAGAGCGGTTTATGAATTTAGGAGAACAGATTTTATTTTTGCGGAAGAACAGGCAGATTACCCAGGAGCAGCTGGCAAGGGAGCTTGGTGTTACAAATCAGGCTGTCAGCAAGTGGGAGTCGGGGCAGTGCATGCCGGATATTCAGCTTTTGCCTGATATTGCGAGGTTTTTCAAGGTTTCGATTGATGAGCTGATGGGGGTCGAAAAGGAAGAGCGTGAGGATGCCCTTCTTATTCGCATTAAGAACGCGCTTGACGCAGCAAAGCCCGGCACGGAATATGCCGAGATTATGAAGCTGGTGAAGGCTTTACACGCGATCGCGTGGGTGAAGGAATCGGCCAAAGAAGGCTCAGGTATGCCTAAACTCGATATGGATGAGACTATCGAGCATGCAATCGACAGCGAGTGGGGCTTCTCAAGCGTTTCCGTTCCGAAGTTTACGGCGACTATGCGAAGAGACTGTGTTTTTTTTGCCGGCGGCGAAAGAATGTATCTTGACGATACAGATGCTGCCAAGATCAGCAGACTCTTAAAGACTTTCGCTGACAGGTGGACGTTAAGTGTTCTTTTTAGCATATACGACAGAACTTACAGAAATGACAGCGATTTTGCCCGCTTTGAGGATGTTTCGGAAGACACGGATGTTGAGGTGGAGCAGGTTAAGAGCATTGTTGCAGGTAATCTGAGTAAGTACGTATATGTAAGCGACGATAAAACCGGCGTGAGAATCAAAGGCGAATACATGAATATTCCGCCGATTCTGTCCGTATTAAGACCGGGTATTTAAGAGTGTTAATAATAATATGAAGTCATTGGGGGAAACACTTTACGTTACAGACCTTGACATCAGAACATATGTTTGCTACAATAGTTGTATTGAAGGTTCATATGAGGAGGTCATTGTTATGAGTAGTATTGAGAGATTTGATATAAGCGAAGAGTGGGCACACTCCGGGATTATTAAGGCCGGAGATTTCTACTTTTTAAACTATTGCGTGGGTAATATAGGGCAGCCGGTGGAGGCTCAGATTAACGGGGCTATCGACCAGATGGAGCAAAGGCTACAGATGGTTGGGCTGACACTTGAGAATGTGGTGCAGATGGACTGCTTATTTCGCGACGTTTGGAACATTCCGATTATGGAGAAGGTTATTAAGGAACGCTTTAACGGCAAGTATCCTGTGAGAAAGTCTATCCAGACCGAGTTTGCCCATGTAGGAGGTAAGGACGGCTTGCAGTTCCAGCTTGATGGGGTCGCTTACGCGGGGAAATAAAGTTAGGCTTAAATTGTAGAAATTGGACATAATGAACAAACAAATAGAAAAATAGATTGTAGTTAAACAAATCACGCACAATCAAATCTATCAAACATGTTAGATTTATTGATTGAATACATACATTTTGCTACTCTGATATTACCAAGATTATTTCCCTTTATACCAAAGCGAGGAGGAAGCAAGATGAAGAAATGGAATAGCCCCGATGTAGAAGTATTAGTACTTTCTGCAACTGCTAACGGCAAGAACGATAATAAGTACGAGGGTATCGATGGTGTTGATGCTCATGGTGAGTACAACAAGTACATCAACAAGAATGGTACAGGTTTATTTACACCTCCTACTCAGGAAGATCCCCAGGACGGAAATTCATAAGTGCGATATAATGAAAGGCCTTGCCATAAACGGCAAGGCCTTTTTATAATTAATTATATACGATAATCGACGGA
>JAFYDI010000052.1 GCA_017544835.1 Lachnospiraceae bacterium
AGTGTCGCGCCGGCTTCAATGAGGCCGTTGCACATTCCGTATATGTGTCCGTGGTCGAGGGCAATTGCCGCTATCACAAACTCGCCGGGCTTAACTACCGGAGCGGGCTTACCCTTCGGTGCATAATTCATACCGTCTTTTTTGTCCATTTTTCATACCGTCTTTTCTTTAAAGTAGGGGAACCGGGATAACCCGATTCCCCCATGGGTGTAGCTTATTATTTATTTGCCGTAGTACTCTTCTCTTTCAGAGATGATGGTGTCGATTCCCACATCCTTAAGTTCTGCCATGTACTCGTTGTACATATCGTCAAACTCTGCAGGCTTGCAGGTAATCATCTTAACCTGGTAATCATCCTTGGCAATATTTAAGTCGGTGATTAAGTCAGGTGTGGAAGGTGAAGTGTAAGCTGTATCGTGGTTAACGGTTCCCTGAAGTGAGTACTCGTAGTTCTGGATAACGTACTCCTCAAATCCGGGAGCTTCTTTGGAAGTACACTTATTGAAGTCGTCAACTGTAGCAAAGTAACCCTGGTTACCTACAAGGAAGATGTCTGTTCTGATCCAGTCCTTGTCCTTGGAATTGTACTCAGCATCAATAACTGTGGGTACGCCGTCAATCATGTTGTAGTGTTCGCCTTCGAAGCCGTGATAAAGAACAAATCCGCCCTGGTCTGTGCACATCCAGTCAAGATATGTCATACAAGCTTCAACTACTTCTTCGCTTGCGGTCTTGGGGCAGAAAGCGATAAGTCCGCCTGCGCCGTAACCTGCGGTGTATACCTTTCCGTCATTAACGTTTGCAAACTGAGGGATAGATGCAAAGTCAGCTTCGGGAACGTTTTCTTTTAACGTCTTAAGAAGGGAACCGCGGAGCACGTCTACGTTACCGTTAACGCTGTATTCGCAGAAGCCCAAGTTACCTGTAACAATCTGGCTCTTGAAGTCATCTTCTGCAAGGCTGTAGTATTCCTGATGAAGAATGCCTGCATTGTAGAGCTTGTTTAAATACTTGTAGTAATCATACATACCGGGGTCGTAGTAATCCTGGATTACGTCTTCACCGCCGCCGCATACCTGTACAGCTACAGGGTCGCCTGCAATCTTGGAGAATACCTGCTTTAAGTTCCAGCCGTTCCAGATGATTGCGCCTGCAACACCGTTTAAGCCATCGGGATTTTCATGTACCATCTTGTCAAGGGCAGTGTAGAGCTCGTCGGGATTGGTGGGAACTTCAAGACCGAGTTTCTTAAGCCAGTCCTTACGGATAAAGAAATTGCTCTTGGCAGTTGTAGCTCTCTTGGCTACGATGCCGTATAAGCTTCCGTTTAAGTTTCTGCCGATGTCAAGAACGTCTTTGCCGATGTACTCCTTCATGTTAAGAGCCTGGTCGTCGCCGTCTATAAACTCGGAAAGGTCCCATGTACCGCCCTGGTTGAAGTAGTCTTCAGCGTAAGCGTAAGTGTATGTAAGTGTTAAGTCGGGGGCTGTCTGGGATGCAACCATTGCCTGCATCTTGGTAACTTCGTCCCATCTGGGAACGGGGATGAACTCAACGGTAATACCAACCTTGTTCATCTGCTCGTTAACGTACTTGGTCCACTTGTTGTCTGTAATTGTGGACCCGTCGGGAGCGTTACTTCTGTCGAAGAGCTCAACCTTAATGGTTACGTTGTCAAACTGCTTGGAGCCGTAAGTAGTCTGATACTTACTTGCTGTAGCCTGTGTGTCGCCACCGGTTTTTTCTTCCGATGATGCAACCGTTTCTGCCTTGCCCGTACTTGCGGGTGTCTCTGCAGCTTCTTTGCCACATCCAAAGAGCATTGAAGTTGCAAGCAGCATTGCTGTTAAGCTTGCCAATACTTTCTTTTTCATATCATTTCCTCCATATAAAGTTTTGTTGTCTATACCCATCAATCTGCACAGAATTGATTGATACCTTGTGTTAACCCTTCACCGAACCTATCATTACGCCTTTGACAAAGTACTTTTGTAACCAGGGGTAAATCACCAGAATCGGGATAGTGGAGATTGCCACCGTGGCCATCTTAAGTGACTGAGTCATAACCTGTGTTCCTATGCCTTCCGCGTTGGCATTGGAGTTATTTAATTCTTCTCCGAAAAGAAGGCTTCGAAGCCTTAACTGAAGGGTGTAAAGTTCGGGCTTCTGAATGTAAAGCAGCGCATCAAAGTATGTATTCCAGTAACCTACCGCATAGAAGAGTCCTATGGTTGCGATAATCGGCACCGAAAGGGGAAGAATCATCTTCATAAGCACCTTAAGATACGATGCTCCGTCGATTCTTGCCGCCTCCTCAAGGCTCTCTGGAATGTTCTTAAAGAACGTTCTCATTACGATAAAGTTAAATACATTAATCGCCTGGGGCACGAATAATGCGGGAAGCGAATCGAACAGACCCACGTTTTTGACCACCAGGAATGTAGGAATCATGCCGCCGCTAAAGTACATGGTAAAAAGAATGACTGCCGTAAAAAACGATCTTCCGGGCAAGTCCCTTCTGGATAGTGCAAACGCCGCAAGTACTGTAAGAAGAAGGCTTAGCGCCGTGCCTGCAAGCGTTACGATAACCGTGCTTCTCATGGCCATCCATATCTGTGTCTTACCAAGAATCTGCTTGTAAGCGTCCAGGTTAAAATCTATGGGATAGAATGTAACTCTTCCCGACAACACTGCATTGTATCCGCTCACCGAGTACGCGAGCACGTTAAGGAACGGATACAGACAGGCAAAAGCAAGAATCGCAAGAAGCAATCCGTTTATAAATAAGCCCAAGCTGAATTTCTTTCTCATAACCAACCCCCACCTTTTAGATAATTCCGTCTTCGCCTATGGACTTGGCAAATTTGTCCGCAGCCAAAAGAATAATTATATTGATCACCGACTGGAACAATCCGATGGCGGTGGAATCGCTGTACTTGGCTCTCTCAATACCGATTCGATATGTGTAAGTACTGATAACTTCCGCTACCTCAAGCACTTTCTTGTTACCGATAAGAAGCGGTGCATCAAGGCCGATGGACATCATCTTGGAAATCTGAAGGATAAGCATCGTCACGATAACCGACTTAATGGACGGAAGCGTAATATAAATAAGTCTTTGGAACTTGGTAGCGCCGTCTAAGTATGCAGCGTCATACAGGGATTCATCGACCCCTGTAAGGGCTGCAAGGTAGATAATCGTGCCCCATCCGATTTCTTTCCAGACGTTACAGACAACATAAGTAAAGATCCACCAGCCGTTGCTGCTCATAAAGGGAATCGTCTCTCCTCCGAGCCCCGTTATGATTCGATTGATTGTACCCGTACTGAGGAAAAGGTTATTGGCTATACCCGCCACAACCACCCACGATACGAAGTGAGGGAGGTAAAGAACCGACTGCGTCACTCTCTTAAACTTGCTGCTGCGTACTTCGTTAAGCATCAAAGACACGATGATGGTAAGAGGGAAACTTACCAAAAGCGTGGTGAAATTAAGCACCAGCGTATTTCTTATGGCATTCCAGAAGTTCTTACTCTTAAATATCTTTTCAAATACGTCAAAACCCACCCACGGGCTTGCCGATATTCCCTTAAATACGTTGTAATTCTTAAAGGCAATCGTGATGCCGTACATCGGAATGTATTTGAATACGATGTAATACGCCAGAACCGGCACAAGCATCAGATACACCCATTTATAATTCCAAATCTTAATTGCGGTTTTTTTGGCCCTTACCGAAAATGGTGCCTTTGGAAGCGCCACAACACTCTTCTTCACTTTTCATACCTCCTCCATGGCTTTGGGAAGCTATCATGACTTCCCTCGCCACAATCCGAATATAGCATCGAAGCGGTATTAAACTCTGACATTTGATTGAGCAAAAATTTGCGCAAAATGACTTGATAATTCCGAATAATTGTCATGTTTTTTCCTACAATAGGCATTTTTCGTGTCGGATTTATGTCGATTTATGCATATTGAAGTCGGATTGCGCAAAGTTTTTCTATTGACCTTTGTGCATCGGTGTTTTACTTTATATGCAGAAGGATATATGTATTTTTGTATTGGGAAGAGGGAATGATATGACGCGGAAAGGTTTCAAGAAATACACACCCATAAATGCCGACATCCAGTGCGAAGTTAAGACTATCGACGCACCGTTTGACTATTCCGATGACATGCACAATCACGCGTGCCACGAGATTATCATCATGCTTGCCGGCACCATCAGTCTCTATACGGAGTATTCCGGTCGCGAGATTACGCGTGGTGACGTGTGCTTTATGCCTCACTACATCTTTCATACTGCCGACATCATCACTCCCGACAAGTACGACCGTGTAATCATCAACGTCACCGACGATGTCCTCAAACGTGCCTCCTCCCCCAAGATGGACCTTCGCACCTGCTTTGAGCCCTACAACGACACGCGCTTACACAGTATTCATCTTGAAGATGATGAGCTTGAAGAAATCAGAAAGTACTCCATAGAATTGCAAAAGAATCTGTCCTGCTCCAACCCCGGTTCCGGCATACTTACAGATGCGTATTTAAAGCTCATCCTCGTGAAGCTTACATCCAAGTACACTGACGATCCCGTGGAGCATTACCCCAATATCATGCCTCCGCTTGTCAGCAAGACCTTTGAATACATAGACAAGCACTTGACCGAGGAAATCAGTCTTTCACTTTTGGAAAAAGAAATACATCATAACGGCACCTATATTTCAAGGAGCGTCAAGAAAATATCCGGACTCTCCATCCAGCAATACATTATTGCCAAAAGAATAGCCCTCGCCTGCAGATTGCTGCGCGAAGGCTATACACCGAGCGACGCCTGCTTTATGTCAGGCTTCAACAATTATTCAAATTTCTCCCGCACCTTTGCCAAGCAGGTAGGCAAGTCCCCGAAACAGATGCAGATGGCAAGTCGTGTCGGCAAACAAGCATAATAATAGGGCTTACCCGAATCAATCGGGCAAGCCCTTATTCATTTCTATATAAGCTTTTTAATCTCACCAATCACATATTCGGCAGAGCCGTCTATCAGTTTCTTCATCGCCTCGTGACTGCAGATAGTGTACGAATCGATATCCGAGATGTCGCGCGGTGTGAATTCCTGCTTGAATAAAAGCTCCACTCTTTTGCCAACAAGTTCTTTGGCCAGTACCCCTTCGAAAGTCTCTGCCTTGCCGGCATCAAGTTCTTTCTTTAAATCCCGATTCTTTTCATACTCAAGAAACAGATAATAGTTGTAGCCGAAATTCTCTTTTAAAAAGTGCTTCCGATGTTCGGGAGTGAGTTCTCCGCCGATGGAACATATATAAGGGTAAAAGAAGTGCATACTGCTACGCACATCTGAATAAAGATGAACTATGTACCCAAGCAGATAATCATGATTATACCTGCCTTTATTGGCCTTATAAAAGTCTCTGATGCTCTCTTCCCAGATGCCGGCCTGCCCCACGCTTGAAATCTTGCCCCAGTGCATGCCTTCTTTGAAGAGATGGCTTCTTTCTTTGTCCGTTACGACATAGGTGTCGCTTGCATGGACTGCGTCGGGTGCTATGGAACCAAGCAAATATGTGGGATAGTCTGTAATGTTCCCGAGGCGCTCCGCCACTTTCTCAGCTATGTAGATATGAGTCATTGTATAAGACATTAATCCATTACTCCTTGAGTTACATTAATACGATTGCCAGAGCCATAAGCAGAATAATCACTATAGATTCCCCTATAGCGGTAACCGCCTGCTTGGTCAGGTTATCGCGTTCATATTCTTCTGCAAGCTTAGCGCGTTCAGCCGGGTCATCTGTATGAATCTCCGGCTTATCAAATCTGTGAAACAGAGCAAACAGCGGAAAAGGAATAACAATCAATGCGCCTATCTTAAGGCCGTAAGCCCCGTTTCCCACGTGCATAAAAGAAGAATTCTTAACTACCCACGGAAGCTTAAGCCATATCAAAAATGCTCCGACCATGCCGGCAACTATGGCTATATTTCTTACCGTCTTTAAAGTACGAACCGACCATTTACTCATATTGTAACCCTCCTTGTACCATAATACTAAAAAAATACTCCCTGATAAACAAGGAGTATCTTGGTAAATTAAGCAATTATAAATAGTTTCTTTATACGATTTACGAGTATTTACGGAGAATTCTCTTGTAAAAGCGATGAATTGTGTACACTCCTACGGAAACGTTCGCGAGCACAAGAGCAAAGCCTATAGCAACCGAGAAAAGTGATATTAGAGCAATAATCAGCCACGCTGCCGCCCAGACTCTGTAGAGGACTGACATGTCCGCGTTGTAGCATGGCAAGTCTTTGATTCTGCTCTTGAGCGTTGCGTCACCGCTCCAGAAGTTAATCGGCTCGCTATATTTCTCGCCAAACACGGTCATAAAGAAAAAGACCAACGCACAAAGCAAACAACTTCCACACAAAACAATACCCGCCAACATATGCTTCCTCCTCCTAATAGATTATATAACGCCATTGTTTTCATACTATTATTACAGTACATTTTGGTCGTTTTATGAACCCCTGTAAATGGAAAACTTTCTTTCCGTTTACATTAAATTTGTCGCACAAATCAGCTTTATGTGTTATTATTTTTTCACAGGGGAATGAATTGAAGAGGGAACTATGGGAATTCGAAACGCCGGTACCATAATCAAAGAGGCTCGTTTGCGGGCAGGTCTTACTCAGGAACAGATGTCCTTCGGTATTTGTTCTTTGGTTTCTTTGTGCAATATCGAAAACGGTAAGCTGGGCGTAAGCTCTTCAACCTTCCAGGCTTTGATGAAACGAGCCGGTGAACCCAGTGCCGCTTATCCTCTTTTTAAAAATCGCAAAGACTTTGATGCATATATGCTTCTTAAAAATGTCCGCCTTTATACGGAGAAAAGCTGTCTGTCGCTTGCTTACAACGATTTGTTCCAGCTTAAGCTCCGGAATTTCGGCGACAATCTGCTTTATTATCAGGAAGCTTTATTTTTCTACGCGCGCATCAAGTATCTGACGTATCACGCAGATTACTCTTCGTTACTTAAGATTCTTAATAAAGCCATTAACCTTACACATCCCGATTTTGATTTTGACAATTTTGAAGGAGACTTTCTTTCTTCGGTAGAATGTGAAATTCTGTTTTTGATTGCCCATATTTACATCAATACCGGTAAGCACGAGGAAGCGCGCCGTATCTGCGACGGTATCGGCAAGACGTTGGATAACAGTTTAACCGATGACAACTACACGGCATATATTCGCATGCTGCTTCACTCCGCTTACGCCAAGCTGTATTTTTCTTTAAAAGATTACGAGACAGCTCTAGGCGAAATCTACGCCGCCAAGAATATTGCCGAGCATTACTATATAGAGACCAACCGTGTTGAAATCATTCTCCTTAAACTAATCTGCGAATACTGCGTTGACTCTACATCCATAAGCAGCGACCTTTTGTATATGATGTCGCTTGCGTCATATCTTGAATGCGGATATGTTCCGAAGTTAAAAGAAATTCTGCGGGAATTGAAGGTTCCGGAAGGCTATTATGACGTTGAGGATCCCAAGCAATATGACATTCCAGATATAAACTTAGACGTTGATATAGATACCATGTCCGACGGGGCGTTAAATTATGATGACAGTGACGCGCTGACAATCGGTTCCCTCATCGGTATGTTGAGGCAGGAACAAAGGCTTCCCATGAACGTGCTGTGCGACGGCCTTTGCAGCCTTTCCAAACTTTCAAAGATTGAAAACAACAACCAGGCGCCCGGTCTTTATCTTACGGAAGCATTGCTTAACAGACTTGGATACTCCGAACGTAACTTTGTCTTCTATGGAAATGTGGCCGAGTCTGAATACTGGCGCCAAAAGAATTTCTTAATATCCAAAGACCGCCAGGGTGATTTATCGTCCAAAGAAACCACGGATGCCATCGAAGCCGGCCTTTCATCCGAAGAACCGGCACTCAGACAGCTTTGTCTTGCACTACTAAACAACTCTAATTACACCTACTTTGAGCGTGAAAAGTATTTGCTTGATGCAATAAAGATTTCTATCCCGGATTACAGTATTGAGAATCTTGTCGGCAAGAGACTCTCCTGGATAGAGATTACGATTCTTAACGGTATGTGCAGCAACTTAATTCATGCCAAAAAGTTTGAGGAAGCGGATAAGATTAACTCCATTCTTTGTACATACGCCAAAAACTCATTTGTTACACCGAGTTTTAAGAGTATTACTCTCTTTCTTTCGTTAAGATTGCATTTTAAGTATTTGTACAATCTGGAAAACTTCACCGCTATAGTAGAAGAATTGGACAATATTAATGATGAGTTTATTCTTAAAAGTGCCGGCTCAGCCGCAGACTTTTTGTTCTATGCTTCTCAGGCGTACGGCGAACTGCATCAGAACGACAAAATGATTAAGGCTGCCAGAGTAGCCGCCGGATATTTTCTGTCGGTAGGGCTTACGAGGCGTAAGAACTATCTTCTCTCCGAAATAAAGCGACAGTTTGAT
This sequence comes from Lachnospiraceae bacterium, assembly GCA_017544835.1. Taxonomy (GTDB): domain Bacteria; phylum Bacillota; class Clostridia; order Lachnospirales; family Lachnospiraceae; genus UBA1258. Next base: position 8,532 of record JAFYDI010000052.1, read on the forward strand.
ACCCATGTATAGACAAAAAGCGAGGCCTTCAGCCTCGCTTTTTCGTATGGATTATTATTCTGTTGTCCTACTCGACATGATATCCATCATCTTCATCGCCGAGAGCACTGTATACAACCGCTGTTTTACCGATTGTATTGTCGCCTACGGGCTTACCACCGATAGGTCTTCCCAAGGTCGAAGGAAGAATAACCATGATGGCCAGGACTACTGCAAGCACTGTCTTGGCCATTTTTAAAAGTTTACGGTTTCCCATACCCCAAAGTGCCTCCTGTTTCTGTGATTATTTCAAATCACTATTTCCTACAACACCTACATTGTACATGTTACGCCGAAAAATGTGAATAAAGTAAATGGAAACTTTTTCTGATATTGTTGTGATAATGATATATTTTTGATGATTTTTACAAAAATGTCACCCTAAACCGGTCCATAAGAGTATAAAAAAGGCGGAGATTTCTCTCCGCCTTTAATGTCCGATTACGCTGCCTTACGTACTTTATTCTTCATCATAACGAGGAATAAAATTGTAAAGGCAACACCTGCGGGAATTGATACCCATGTCAGGTTGATGGTCTCCAATATGCCTGCGATTATGTAGCATACAAACGATATAGCCGCAACCGACAACGCGTAAGGAAGCTGTGTCTCCACATGATCGATGTGATTACAATGAGCTCCCGCACTCGACATAATCGTGGTATCCGAAATGGGTGAGCAGTGATCGCCGCAAACAGCGCCTGCAAGACAAGCGGAAATTCCCACGAAGAAGAGGCTTGAGGTCTCCGGGAAAATAACGGATACGATAGGAATAAGTATTCCGAATGTTCCCCAAGAAGTACCTGTTGCGAACGCTATTACGCAAGCTATCAGGAATACGATTGCGGGAAGTGCGAAGCTTAAGTTGCCTGCACCTTCCATCATTCCTTTGACAAAAGAAGCCGCATCGAGTGCTCCGTTAGTCATATTCTTAAGAGCGGTAGCCAGTGTAAGAATGGTAATGGCGGGAACCATTGCCACGAATCCCTGAGGGATACATTCCATGGCTTCTTCAAAGGTCACTACTTTTCTTGCTACAAGGTATACAGCGATAAGCACAAGTGCTATGATGCTTCCCCAAGGAAGTCCTACGGTTGCATCGGTCTCAGAAAAGGCTTCTCTGATGGAAGCGTTTCCGCCAAGAGAATTCATACCGTTTCTGATAAGAGCCCAGATACATGCAACAATGAGTACCGCGATGGGAATGATAAGGTCGTAAAGCTTACCTCTGTGAGGATTGGCGGGACCGTTCTCTTCCATCTTACGCTCACGCTTTTCATTGGTAACACTTAAGATACTTAAGTCACCGGTCTTCTGCGCCTTGATTTCAAATTCAGACATCTTGCCGTAATCATAGCCCATAATTGCAAGACCGATTATAAATACAAGTGTCAGTATCGAATAAAAGTTATAAGGAATAGCTCTTACGAAAAGGTCAAAGCCTGTGTAAGTCTCGCTTTCCACGCATCCCGAAACTGCTGCCGCCCAGGATGAAACCGGAGCTATCATACAAATCGGTGCGGCTGTGGCATCAATTAAGTATGCAAGCTTAACACGGCTTATCTTCTTGGCATCTGTAACAGGTGCCATAACGGAGCCTACGGTAAGGCAGTTAAAGTAGTCATCGATAAAGATGAGTACGCCGAGAGCGAAAGTTGCAAGCATGGCGCCGGCACGGGTCTTGATATGCTTCTGTGCCCATTCGCCGAAGGCTCTCGAGGCGCCCGACTTATTGACAAGCGCCACGATGATGCCCAAAATTACCAGGAAAATAAAGATTCCCGCAGTATCCGTAACTGCAGCGATAAGTGCATCTTCGGTAACCGCATCCACTGTGCCGAGTATGTTACATTCGGCTGCCATGAATGCTCCGAGGAACACTCCGATAAACAAAGATGAGTAGGCTTCTTTGGTCACAAGTGCCAGAATAATGGCTACCAGGGGCGGAAGTAATGCCCAGGCGGTTCCTGCAAAGCTTCCTCCGTTAGCATGAACGATTGCAATGACTGCAATCACCACCGCGAATATCGACGCAGCGGTTAGAGCGGGTTTCTTTTTCATAGCTTCGTCTCCTTCTTTGTAAGAGGTTAAGTATTTATTTCTGTTCCTGAGGGAGTTCTTCCCTTATTGCCTTGGTTCTTATTTCTTCACAAATCTGATTGATGAATTCCTGCAAAGGCTTAACACCTTCATCGCCCGCAAAACGGCTTCTTACGGATACATTGCCCGCAGCTTCCTCGTCAGCACCTACAACAAGCATGTAAGGAAGCCTGTCAAGACGTGCCTCACGAATCTTGTAGCCGATCTTCTCGGGACGATTGTCAACCGTTACGTCTACGCCGTTCTTCTTAAGTTCTGCGCGTACCTTCTCGGCATAAGCTTCGTACTTCTCGGAAATAGGAAGTACGCGAACCTGTTCGGGGCAAAGCCATGTCGGGAACTTGCCTGCGTAGTGCTCGATGAGCCATGCAAGTGTTCTTTCATAGCAGCCCATGGATGTTCTGTGGATAATCCAGGGTGTAGCCTTGTTGCCCTGCTCGTCGATGTAGTACATACCGAACTTCTTGGCAGCGGAGCAGTCGAGCTGAATCGTTACCATTGTATCTTCTTTGCCGTATACGTTCTTGGCCTGAATATCAATCTTGGGGCCGTAGAAAGCAGCCTCACCGTCAGCTTCCGTATACTCGATATGGTTCTTATTCATAACGTCACGAAGGAACTGCTGTGTGGAGTTCCAGTACTCTTCATCGCCTTCGTACTTGGCCTTGTTCTCGGGATCCCACTTGGAAAGACGATATGTTACATCACCGTCGATACCGAGTGTCTTCATAACATAGTGAGCAAGGTCAACGCAACGTGTTAACTCTTCCTCGGCCTGCTCGGGTGTAAGAACGATGTGAGCCTCTGTAATCGTGAACTGACGAACTCTTGTAAGTCCATGCATTTCACCGGAATCTTCGTTTCTGAAGAGCGTAGAAGTCTCGGACATTCTGTAAGGAAGGTCTCTGTAGGACTTCTGATCGTTCATGTATACGTAGTACTGGAAAGGACATGTCATGGGACGAAGCGCCATAACTTCCTTGCCGTCTTCTGCGTCTTTATTGAGGATGAACATACCATCCATGTAGTGATCCCAGTGACCGGAAATCTTGTAAAGGTCGGACTTGGCCATAAGAGGTGTACGTGTACGCACATAGCCCCACTCATTGTCCTCAAGATCCTCAATCCAGCGCTGAAGCTTCATAATCATCTTCGTGCCCTTGGGTGTAAAGAGAGGAAGTCCCTGACCGATTACATCAGCCGTAAGGAATAACTTCATCTCACGACCGAGCTTGTTGTGGTCGCGCATCTTGGCGTCTTCAAGCTTGGCAAGATATGCCTCAAGGTCTTCTTTCTTGTTGAAAGCGGAACCGTAGATTCTCTGAAGTCTGTCTCTGTTGGAATCGCCTCTCCAGTAAGCCATCGAAGAGGATGTAAGCTTGAATGCCTTAACGCCCTTTGTGCTCATAAGGTGAGGGCCTGCGCAAAGGTCCACAAATCCACCCTGATCGTAGAAAGAAATCTCCGCATCTTCAGGAAGATCGTTGATAAGTTCAACCTTGAAGGGCTCGTTTCTGTCCTGCATGAACTTAACAGCCTCAGCTCTTGAAAGAGTGAATCTCTTAATTTCATGGCCTTCCTTAATAATCTTCTTCATCTCAGCTTCAAGAGCGTCCAAATCTTCTCTTGAGAAAGGCTCTGTCAAGAAATCGTAATAGAATCCGTCTTCAACTGCAGGTCCGATTGTAACCTTAGCCTCGGGACGAAGTCTCTTAACAGCCTCTGCAAGTACGTGAGATGCGGTATGACGAATAACGGGAAGTGCCGCAGGGTCATTAGCTGTAATAATGTTTAAAGTTGCGTCGTGATCAAGGACTGTTCTTAAGTCTACTACCTTGCCGTCAACTTCACCGGCGCAGGCAACGCGAGCAAGTCCTTCCGAAATGTCGAGCGCGATATCGTATACGCTCTTAGCCTCTGAGTACTCCTTAAAGGAGCCGTCTTTTAATATGATTTTCATAGGAAAATCTCCTTTCGTATGATAGAAAGTCTCGGCCGGGTGACTCTAACTTCTGTTACTAAAAAAATAACCCTCGCACGTAAAAATACATGCAAGGGTGCTTATCACACGGTTCCACCTTAACTTTCACTCAAACCCTTAACGCGGGACACGGCCCTTTATACTAAATTCAAAAGGGCAGCTCGGGAATGGTACCGTAAGTCTTATACACAGAAGCTCACACCAAAATGCTTCTTTCTCTGAGTGATTTATCTCTTACGACATGTTTCCGTCATTGCTGTTGTTAAGGAAATATTATTATCAAAAGAAAGAAATGTCAAGTAGTACGGCACATTCCGGGGAAAGCCGTTAATAGCTTACATGTATAATATCTTCACCTGATTGAATTCTATGCTCGTATAAAGGAGCCTATATGATACGATTCACACAAAGATTTTTTGCAATATTTATACTTTCTTTTCTCGGGCTATGTATCGGTGCCTGTTCTTGGGGCAATATAGGCAGCAAAAACGACAAGGAAGTTCACATAGCCATTCAGCCCTCCGCCGCCTTTGTTCCCCTTTATATTGCCAAAGAAAAAGGCTGGATTGAGGAAGCGCTCAAAGAATACAACATCGAAGTTGTCTGGCAGGAATTTGAGTCAGGTCCCCCCATGACCGACTCACTTCTCGCAGGAGATTCCGACATAGGTGTAATAGGTGACGTTCCTACCGTTACCGTCTGCGCGCCCGGAAACAACGTATCGGTTATCGCAATCGCCGCTCAGGCTGCGGACTCTTACGCCATACTTGTTCCCTTTGCATCAAAGCTTCATAACGCTTCCGACTTAAAAGGCAAGAAGGTTGCCACAACTTACGGCTCCACTGCCCACAACATGATTGAGAAATACTTAAACACAGCGGGACTTTCCATAAGTGACATTGAGCTTGTGAACACCACTGTCGGCGACACGCAGGCAATCCTTGAGAAAGGTCTTGTGGACGCCATCTCCATATGGGAGCCTAATGTAACAAGACTTGCCGGAACCGGCGATATCAGAATTCTTGCAAGCGGCTCCGAATGTGGACTTGCCGGCACCAATGCAATTGTTGCCCTCGACAAATACGGCAAGAACCATCCCGAAGTTGTAACCGCAATTCTGGCTCAGTACAAACGCGCAGTTGACGAAATTCCCAAGATGGATGCCGCAACGCTCACCGCTCTTGCCGACGAATTGAAAGTTACGCCCAACCAGATGAAGCGCATTATATCAAAGTTTAAATACACCCTGACCATCACCGACGAAGACATAGATGCCTTAAACGACACCATTTGTTTCCTTAACGACAACAAGATTTTCCGTAAGAATTACGACATATCCGAATCCGTTGACAGAAGCTTCTACAAGGAGGACTGACATGTCCCGAAAAGATGAACGTCTGATAAAAACGATATCCGTCCTGATATCCATACTGGAAACCCGCGACGAGAATTTAAGCGGTCACAGTCTGCACATCGAGAAACTGGCGGATGCTTTCTTCGAAGTATTGCCCATAAGTTACCACTTCAAGGTCAAAAGAAATGACTTACGCCTTGCGGCACTTCTTCACGACATAGGCCAAAGCTGCGTTCCTTCCGACACCCTCGGCAAGGCCGGCAAGCTTACACCCACGGAAAAAGAAAAAATAAAGCAGCACCCCGACGCTTCGGTATCGCTCCTTGAATGTATGGGCGGATATGACAGGATTCTTGAGGGAGTAAAGTATCATCATGAACGAATGGACGGGCGAGGCTACTACGGCCTTAAGGGACATGAAATACCCCTGATAGCACGTATCCTTGCAATTCTCGATACGTTCTCCGCCGTAACCGTCCTTAAGACATACAAACCCACCCGAACTTACGAAGACGGCATAAGCACGCTCAAGCTCGGAAGCGGTAATCAGTTTGATTCGGAACTGGTAGACATATTCTTATCAATTCCGAGATCTCGTGTAATGGAATGTTTCTCCGAAGTGGAGGAGAGTATCAACAATCTCGAAAATAAAGGCATTATCCTTTGATAATGCGATTCTTACCAAGCGTTTTGGCTTCATACAAAGCACCGTCGGCGCGGGCATATACCGCGTCGATATCTGTGTCTTCAGGCCTTATTTCCGTCACGCCGAAAGAAGCATGGATTCCTTTTAACTCTCCAAGCTCTACCGCATTAAGTGTATCAAGAAGATGACGAAGCTGTTTCTCCACATCTTCCCAGGTGCCGTTTGTTCTGAAGAATATTACAAATTCATCTCCGCCGAGTCTGCCGGCGAAGCTTTCTTTGTCCTTCATCGCACGCTCACAGAATTCCCATCGTCTGGAAAGATCTGAACCCAGCTCGCTCCATATGGTGTCTGCCGCAATCTGAATGGCCTTATCGCCTATCTGGTGACCGAATCTGTCGTTTATCTGCTTGAAGGAATCAAGGTCGAGAATACACAAAGCCACAAAATCTTCTCTCTCGCCGCTTCTCATTACGGTATCAGCCAAAGAAAAGAATCTGCCTCTTACCAAAAGTCCGGACAGGGCATCGAAACTCGAACGCACTTCAAGATCCTGCTGAACCTCCAGCGTTCTTTCATAGTTAAGAAACTGCTGAATCAGGCCTCTCTGGAAACGGTAGTGGAACACAAGTGTAAGTACCATAAAAATTATGGCATAAATCATGTCATACCTGGCAATTGACGGCGGTTTATAGTAATGCGACGTATAGCAGAATACGAATGTTTCCGCAAAGGTAAATATAACGGAGTTAAGCATATTGTCGATAAATGCCGCACCGCCTATGAACATATATACAGGATAGACAGCCGATATCAGGAACGGCTCTTCCTTGTTGAAAGCAATGGATAATCCCAAAAGAATAAGCATAACAGCATACATAAGTATGCGATTAAAGCGTACTATACGTTTTCTGAATACGAATATGAGTATTACGGGAATTGCAGAGATGCCTGCAAACGTGAGATACAGATTTCTCTGAGCGTAGGGAATTACATTAAAAATGCTCATCGTATATGCGACAATCATTACAGCAAGAAACAACGTCATCGCTATCTCGGCGTGGCGGATATTTGTTTCGTTGCAATGTGATTTGACGCTCAGATACGACTTTTTCGAAAAGCCGTAATAAAGCATTTTTGAAAGCATTCGGTTTCCTCCGCAGAGTGTGTTTCTTTACCCCAAACCGATTGTGCTTAATATGTTATCATATAACGATTAGCCTATAATAAAAACCCCGCCCGGAATAACCGAGCGGGGCTTATTGTTTCTTACCAGAAGTATCTTAAAATACTGCAGATGAATCTGTTGATTTCGTTTCTGGTGTCTTCCCATCTGTAGTAACGACCACCGATTCTGGGAAGCTTTAATGTTGCGGTAGAGGTCTTGTCTTCACCGTTTTCCAAAGCTTCAAAGTTCTGATAAGCTTCTACAACGTCTGTGACAAAAGAAACCTTCTGACCGTTCTGAGCGTTCTTAACCTTGAAGGTAAGGCTCATAAGGCTCTCTGAGAAGTAAGCTGCCTCGTCGGATGCCCAGGCAAAGGAGATAGCTCCATTACCGTAATTGGCATTTACGTCAACAATGTCGAAGAAGGAATTGTCAAAGCCCCACTGGAAATCCATAACTTCGGGGTCATAGAACAATACTACCTGTCCGCTTGTTAAGTCGCTTCTTCTGTCGAGTTCGATATCAACCGTAACGTATTCACGGGCTGTGGATACATAGGTCTTGAAATAATCGTTAGATTTTTTTGCTTTGCCTGCTGCGAAGGCGCTCATAGAGCTAAGGGCCAATACTAAGCTAAGCGCAATAGCAGCCAGCGATGTTGTTATTTTTTTCATCTTTTAGCTCCATTCCTTTCAATCATCATTTGCCGAAGTATCGGGTGTGGGCTCTTCTGCGGGAGCTTCCTCAGCGGGAGCTTCTTCTGCAGGAGCTGCTTCTTCAGCGGGTGCCTCTTCGGTTGCTTCATTCTCAGAAACATCCTCAGCGGGTGCTGCTTCATTGTCCGATACGTCTTCTGCAGATTCTTCTTCTGCAGGTACTGCTTCAACTGCAGCTTCCTTGTCCTCTGCGAGAACAGGGGTCTTCTTGCCGTTTACGGAAATCTTTTCAACGGAAGTAAGCTTTTCTGCGTTAAGAGCAGGTGTCTTGTCAAGTAACTTGGTTACGCTTTCGGGAACTGCACCGTTCTCGGAATCCCACTGGTACAAACCTGATACAGGCCATACCTTGGTAGCAAACTGTCCAAGTCTGTATGCTTCAACCCATTCCTCACCGGTCTGGTTGTTGTAGTAATCAGCGATTGCGTAGAAGGACTCGTCATCGGTTCCGTCATAGCAGCTGTAGAAAATGAATCCGGTCTCATCATCGTAGTAGAGTGAGCTGTACTTCCATTCTCCGTTGGTGCCGATTCCGGTGTCGCCGATAGCCTGGCAGATAATGCCAAGGTCACCTACGATAAGAAGGTTGTAAACTGTTCCTGCCTCGTCGATTACATAGCAGATATCAATGTAGCATCCGTAGTTGTTATTGAATACCGAACCAAGGTATGCAATACCGCTTACGAAGTTGCCGTTGGTGTATCTTGTAAGGTCATATGCGCCTTCAAGTGAACCGCTTAAGTCTTCAATAAGTAAGTACTTAGCATATGTAGCGTAGAGCTTGTTGTTGCCTGCGCCGTATGCAAGGTCTGTGTTCATTGCTGCAAGGCCGCCTACAAGTTCGCTTTCGAAGGTGTTCGGGTTAACCTTGTACAAGGATCCATCGCCATCGTTGCTGTCCTGAGTTCCTGCATAAAGTACACCGTCAACTACAACCGCTGAAAGGAATGCTGCTTTCTGCTTATCGGAAATCTTGTTAAGTGTAAGGTCTGCACTGTTGAAGGTTCCGAAGTATACGCCGCCTTCTTCATCCCAAAGAGTGGTGTTAAGGTCAACGTCGATAGTAATTACATCAACCACACAAGCTGCAGCGAGAGGCTCGCCGTCTGCTCCGGGTACGTTGGTAAGTGCGCCTACTACCGCACGGCCTTCGCCGACTGCTGTAAGTACACCGTTCTGGTCGATTGTTACAACGCTCTCGTCAAGAGATACCCATGTAACTGAATCGTCGATAATTGTTTCAGGTTCTACAGTTGCTTCAAGCATTGCTGTGCTTCCCTTAACCATTGTAAGGTATTCGGTGTTAAGCGTGATGCTCTCTGCCACTGTTGCGTCAGGCTGTCCGCTTGCATTTACGCGGTATCTTGCAGTGTTACCTGCATAGTCAACTACGAGGATGTAGAAGAGTGCCTGAGGATATTCAAAGCTGATTTCGGTTGCTGCGCCGAGTTCTGTCTGGTTAACTGCAAAGCCGTTAAGGACAGTCTTCTTGTCAGATGCAAGTACTGCAACTGCTGCAACGTAGCGATTGTCGGATACTTCAAGAGTAATCTTGCCGGGCTCTGTAACGTTGCCGCTTACGTCGGTAACTGCCTCGGTCATACCCTTGAGTTCAGCTGAAGGCTTGGTGTTATCAACTGTTACAGGAATTGTGTAGCTGATACCCTTGCCTAAAGGCTTGTCAGCGTTCTTAGCATAGTATGAAGGAACTGCTGTAGCCGTAATGTTAACCTTGGTACCGTCGGGAAGAGCATTGCCCTCTGCGTCGGTTACTGCCCAGTTAAGCTTAGCGGACAATCTTGTGGACTGCCATGCGCCCTGAGTAGTGCTGTAGTATGTTGCAGTAGCTTCGCCGAAGTCTTTAGACATGTAAACTTCACCGGTCTCTGCATTGGTTACAGATGCATTGAATGCAGCTGCGTTTCTGATAAGTGTAAAGTTAAATGCTGAAATCTTATCACCGGAAAGTGAAGAGATTGCATTTCTGTCTGCAATGTACTCATCATCGGTTGCGTACATGTTGGGCTCGAAGTAGTAGCTCTTGGAGTCGCCTGCGAACTGATATGAGAGATAATTGGTAACTTCAATACCGTTATATGCAAGCTGATCTTCATCGCCGCAGAAGTATTCCATAGCGTCGAAAGGATCAAACATTGAGGAATCGCTCCAGTTGCCGTAGAAAGCAAGGAAAGGAACGGATAAGTCAACCTTACCGTCAAGCTTTACGAAACCGTCAACGTACATACCGTTTTCAAAGTTGTCATTTAAGTACTGCCTGTCAGCATTGCTGAGTTCGATTGAAACGCTTACCTTAGCGTTGTTCTTAACAGCAAATACTTTTTCTTTTAAGTTAATCTTGCTTCTGGAAGGTCTCTTAACTGCCTTCAAAAGTGATGCAACGTCGTCGGTATCAACGATTCCGTTGCCGTTGAAGTCGAATGCTTCGGGGAATGTAGCAACCTTAGCATAGCTCTTCTTTAAGTTAACATGATATAAAAGTGCATAAACGTCAGTGTAACTTACACGTCCGTTTTCATCGATATCGTAAAGTAATGCTTCGTTGCTAAGCTTGATGTTAACCTTGGGGTTAAGTTCATAAGAAGAGTTAGCAATGAAGTACTGCTGTAATACAGCTTCGGTTAAGGTAGTGGAATCAAGCTTGAAGTAAGCTGTATCCTTACCAATGTTGTATACGGTGAAGTCAAAGCTGTACTTACCGTTTCTGTTGGGATCGTCACCGAGTTCAATCTTAACCTTACCGTCGTTACCTTCCTTGTCTCCTACAAGAATGTAAGCCTGGCTGGTGGTAGCTGCCAAAGCATTGGCAAGACCTGCGCCCTGCTTTCTGGGAGAATAAAGAAGTCCGTCCTTCTGCTCAAGCGGAACAGCTGTGGACATAAGGAGTGTCTGTGCAAGTGTTCTCTTGCTAAGACCGGTCTTCTCTGTAAGATTGTTCTCTTCGATGTACTGAACTACAAGTGCGCTAAGACCTGCAACTGAAGGAGCTGCCATTGAAGTTCCGCTGTATACATCGTATGTGCCCTCATCGGTGGTGGAGTAGATATTACCGCCGGGAGCCGTGATTTCGGGCTTAAGTGAAAGGTCACCGGGAACACCCCATGAGGAGAAATCGCTCATCTGGAATGCATCGGGAACATTGTAGTCGATAACCTTGTTGCTCATGATGACAACCTTGCCGGTGTAAGTACCGTTGGTCTCATCGAGAGTTGCGTTCTCAACGATTCCCATAGCTGCATCAAGAGTGATGCTTGCGCAAGGAATGGTTGCATTGGAACCTGTAAGGTTCATACCGATTGTGCCGGTTGTGTTGTTGTATACGAATACGCCGACTGCGCCTGCAGCTGCTGCATTCATATGCTTAACATAGAAACTAATGTTACCTCTGGATACAAGCACAATCTTGCCTGCAACATCAACGTTTGCAAAGTCTTCTTCTTCGCCGTATCCGGGAATCAGAACGTAATCGTACTCGGTTCCGTCGCCGTTAACATCAAGGGATGCCATAGGCTTGTTGGAAGCGCTGCTGCCGTCCTGATAGCTTACAAGCTGCTCGCCGTTGAATGTAGCTGCGAAACCTGTCTTACTGGAGTTGGTCGCACTTGCTACGGTAAATGCGTTTGTATATGATCCGGGAGAACCTACTGTATCAACAGCAACGTCTGTTGTAAGGCTCGCACCATATGTGCTGTAATCAGCAAAAGCACCTGAGTTACCTGCGGAGATAACTACAAGAGTGTCGCTTCCCTGAAGTCTGTTAAAGATTTCATCGATATAAGCTTCGCCTGCAGCAGATTCGCCTGCGCTTGCAGAACCAAGGCTTAAGTTGATGGAGTCTGCGCCAAGAAGAATAGCATCTTCGATAGCTGCCATATAGTCATCGGTATAAGCTCCGCCGCCTTCGCCGAATACTCTCATTACGAACAACTGAGCGTCGGGTGCAACACCTACTACGCCGAGTTCTTCTGTTCTGTATTCGCCATCATAGTTGATGTATTTATTGGCTGTAGCAATACCTGCAACGTGTGAACCGTGGTCGTCGTGTTCGCCGTTGGACTTAATAAGATGTTTAAGATCAAGGTTTCTGTCAACATAGTTGAAGCCGAAAGGAACCTTGGCATTAACATAAAGATCGTCTGCGGTAAGACCGGGATACATAACTGCAGCATTGAGCTTGTCAACGCTTACAGCGATTTCTTCTGCGGTAAGAAGATTGTATGAGTCGATTGTCTTGCCGTTAGCTGCAGCTGTCTCGTTAAGGCCGTATAAGAAACCGTCTTCGGAAAAAGAAGGATGGTTAACATCAAGACCTGTATCGATAACTGCAATTCTCATACCTGCGCCGGTATATCCGGACTTCCAGGTGCTGTAGCTGCCTACCATCTCGCCAGCGGTCATGGTCTTAGGCTCGGCATTGCCCATTGTCTCATAGACAGGAGCGATATATACGGCAGATACACCGTCAACCGCCTCAATGTCCTCAAGGGCACCATATTTAATATCTGCGGAAACCGCATTTGTAAGAAGTGTAAAGCTGTAGTTCTTGTTGAGGTCTTCTCCGTTAAGAGCTTCTTCCTCAATCTTCTCGATAACTTCCTCCTGAGTAGCGGTAAGTTCATCGGAATACTTCATTGCTGAATCATTCTCTGCAATGTTGTCTGTGGAATATCCTGCTTCCACGACTGATTCATCGTCGAATACGATGAATACACGAACTGTATCGTCTTCGTCATAAACGGTCTCTTCTTCTTCGATAGCCGTTGCGTTAACAGAAACGCCGAGATCCGAATCCGATTCATCGTCGAGAGACTCCAGAATTGGAGCTTCGGTGCTTATACTTTCACCCTCTTCTGCAAAAGAAAGTCCGCTCGGAAGCATACTTAAACTTAAGCAAAGAGAAAGAACAAGCGCCAAAAGGGCTTTTAATCTAAACCTTCTCAAAATTCATTCCTCCTGTTTTAATATGGCTCGACGGTACAAAACTCTCCCCTACCGTCGGCTCCACTACACAACAAACGCCTACAATGAGTACTCACTGTAAGCGTTTAATAAGTTCTGTTTAATTCGACCGCAAATTACACCAAACCATTACCCGAAAGTACCCAAAGAGACGCCGTTGTCTGCTTCTGTCTAGTGTAGCATCAACGCTTTATTTTGTCAACGTGTTAAACCAGTAAAACGTTTTCCGTCCGGGTAACAAAAAAGCCCGTATTCACGGGCTTTCTGATGGCTCTAAATTATTCGGTTTCAAGATTCTAACAACTTTGTAACCCTTTTTGAGAAATCCAAAAGGCGAAAAACCGCAGACTCCGCTTCTTTTTCGGGCAAAACGTCCGTCGCGCCGAACAAAGTGTCCGTCTTGGGCGGAATGATACCTTTCACCGCAACCTGCGCTATGGCATTGGCGCATACCCTGCAGTCATAGATATCGCGAAAGCCCTTGGCAATTCCCCAGTCTTCATCTTCTTCATGCGTAAGTCGCTGCATTGCACGGTGGAGAATTACTGCCGCGAACTTCCCGGTTACGGGCGCTTGCAAATCTGCCTGCGAAATCCCCGATACAAGACAGTCTCTTTCGGCGGCTTTGGCGATATCCGATAACATCTGCCCGGAGTAGCTCTCATACTCTTTTATTACATAGTCTGCAAATCGTTCTGTAGTCATATTAGTTCTTAGGCGTTACTCTTACGGTTACGCTTGCGCATGCGGGAAGATTCTTAACCGTGAATACTCCCGTAGTGTTCTCCGTAACTTCCTTGGTCCAAAGGTCTTTAACCTCGTAGGAGCCTGCTGCCTTAACGGTTTCAAAAATCTTGGAAAGGTCTCTTACATCAACGGAGAACTCACCGCCCTTATCCTCTTCGCTTACATTTACAAAGCAAAGTGCAAAGTCTCCGCCCTCCAAAGGCTTGCAGAGAATATCCACACGATTGATGTCGCGGATGTATTCCTTGTCAGGTCTTTCTGCAGCCAAAGAACAGAACACACGCTTAGCCTGAACTCCGAGAGCATCCTGGTTAAGGTCGATTAAGTCTTTATTGGCAATAATCTGATAGAGCGCGTCTCCCTTCTCAACTCTTCTTAAATCAAGGCCGAGGAAAAGAGGCGAATTCATCATGCACCATGTAGCCATGTGAGTTCTGTACTGTGTATCGTTAAGACCGTTCATGCCGACCATCAGCATGTCGGGGTCGTTCCAGCCCTTGCCAAGGCCCGCGAACTCGTCCATAATAACCGCTTTATTGTACTGTGATGTCACGCTGGGAGTGTAATCATCTTTCCAGTTACCGACTCCGGGATCACCGTCGTTACCGACTCTGAAAGTGATATCGTTAAGGATACGCCACGAATCGCATACCTTATAAGCCCAGTTCTGAGGGTGTGTCTTACCCCACTCACATGCGGAGTAGATAATATCGTGGTCGGGTTTAAGCTTGTTAAGCTCTCTTAAAAATCTTGAATATGAATTAAGGGTGTTCTCCTGTCTTCTGTGATTCATTACCCTAATCTTGTTAACGCCCTTTTTAAGCGAAACTTCAAAGGTCTTGCTCCATACAAAGGTCTCTTCCGACTCGGTAGGCTCTACAAAGTCATCGTAGAAGATGTCGCCGTCCACAGCCAGTTCAAGCCATTCACCTACGCCTTCCTTCTTGCCGGTTGCATATTCAACGGCCAAAGAAACCGTCTTGTCAGCCTCAGCCTCAACTTCAAAAACAAGTTCACTGCTTCTTACTTCAAGGGGCGAAGCATCGGGACCTGTTCCGTCAAAGGTTCCGAGGAAAGTAACATAGTCCTTCTCAACCTTGCCAATGTAACCTGTTACGGTGCCGTCCTTAACAGCGCTGTATTCCTTACCGTCGACCTTAACAGTCTTAATATTTGGAGCGAATGTATATCTTGCATTCTCGGGATTGGAGAAGGTGGCATTATCCCAAAGGTAGTAGCAGTTGTCGACCTTCATAAAATCAACCTTCCAGTCAACATAGCTCTGCGCATCAACATCCTCATATCCGCAAGTACCTACCTGAGCACCGCTGCAGAGTCTGTCACCGATGTCATTGTACATGCCGAACTTAAGCCCGTGAGAATGTACATAATCGGACATTGCATTAAATCCGCTTGCAAACTTAACTTCATCGCTTACAAGTCTTCCGTTCACACGCTCGGGCTTATAGCAGCCGTCGTCAAGCACTATGAACTTATATCCGAGCTTATCAAGTTCAAGCTCTTTAATCTTATCGACCATCGCACGGGTAAGTGCTTCGGTGTTGTTGCTTCCGAACGCATTCCAGCTGTTCCAGCCCATGGGCGGGAGATGGTTCTTCTTCTTATTAAGTAATATCTCTCCGTTGTCAAAAGAATCAAAACGTCCTTCTTTATTAATTCTGTCAGGTGTCATGTTATCCTCACTTTCAAGCAGTTACCGCCTACCCCGTACGGGAGTCTCGTTTCTTTGTGTATCATACTGTAAATCGTTTTACTTGTCTATTCATTTTTTGCGCAAAATTGTTTTTTTATCGCTCGCCTCACTCCCGCTCATGTGATATAATCAGTTCGTTATGACAAAGAAAACATTACCTATAATTATTGCAACCGCCTTTCTTTTGGCGGGATGTTCCGCCATTACGGTGGAAGAAATTTCAAGTACCGATAAAGCTGCAAGTGTTACGACAGAAACTTCTTTTGAACTGCCGACAAGCACTTCGGAGGATTCGGAAGTCGAAGTCGCATCGTCTGAAGTCGACGACTCTGCTGAAACTATGGAAACAACCGAGGCCGATGAGGAAGAGGCTCCCGCAGAGCCGGAGCTTCCCGACACCATTACTTTCGTAGACGTTTACAAGGAATCCTATACCGTTGATTTTAAGAAAGACTGGGCGCTTCACAATTACAAGTTGGACAGCTTCGTCCATGACGGCGACAAGGTATATTATCAAGGCGATGACGCTTACACTTCTCGCTACGGAATTGATGTAAGCCACCATCAGAAAAGCAATATCGACTGGCAGAAGGTCGCCGATTCCGGCGTAGAATTTGTTATCGTTCGCGTAGGCTACCGCGGTTACGGAATCAACTCCGGCTGGATTAAAGAAGACGAATACGCCGCAAGCAACATCAAGAAGGCTCGCGCAGCAGGACTTGATGTTGGGACATATTTCTTTTCCCAGGCGATTAATGAGGAAGAAGCGTTGGAAGAAGCAGAGTTTGTCATCGATTTCTTCAAGCGTAACAACTTAAGTCCCGAAGATATAGCACTTCCCGTGGTCTTCGACCCCGAGAGCATTCGCAAGGACGACGCCCGCACAGACAACGTATCGGGAGAACAGTTTACGAAGAACACCCGCGTCTTCTGTGACAAGATTAAAGAAGCAGGCTTTCAGCCCATGGTGTATTCCAATATGCTCTGGGAAGCATACATGCTCGATTTGAAGGAGCTTTCCGATATTCCCGTCTGGTATGCGGACTACGAAGACCTTCCCCAGACGCCTTACAATTTCATAATGTGGCAGTATTCTGAGAGTATTCATGTTCCCGGCATCCCCGGCAATATGGACGGAAACGTTCTTTTGATTCCCAACAATTAAAATCTTTATAAAAACTATAAAAGGCTACGGATTTATATCTCCGTAGCCTTTTTAATTCAGTTAATCGGTTTCACCAAGCATCGCTCTTACAGCGCTTAAGGTTCCGAAATCTTTCTTACCGATTCCGTACCCGATGGATTTAACGCGTAAGATAGGCATATCGCCGAAGCGTGTCGCAAAGTGTTTAAGGAGTGCGGCGCCGGTAGGGGTGCAGAGCTCGCCTCGTATCTTGCCGCCGTATATCGGCACGTCTCTTAAAATGTAAGCTGTGGCGGGCGCGGGAACCGGAAGTATTCCGTGAGCGCACTTAACCTCTCCGCAACCTACATGAACAGGCGATACAATTACCTCGTCGGGAGCTATCTCTCTCATCAGCATGCAGGCAGCCGTAATGTCCGCTATTGCATCCATTGTGCCGACTTCATGGAAATGAATCTCCGATACGAAAGTTCCGTGCACATGACTCTCTGCCTCGGCGATAATCTTGTACACATCCATAACTTCGTCCTGAATATCCTCGGGCAGATTCATATGGCCGCGTACGATATGCTCCACATCCGCGAGACTTCTGTGGTGATGGTGTTCGTGATCGTGAGAATGCTCATGGTCATGATGATGATCGTGATCGTGATGGTGCTCGTGCTCATGTTCATGCTCGTGGTCATGATGATGCGCGTCGTACTCATCCTCTTCTTCGCCGTTAACCTTCACGGATACATAAGTGCCGGTTATACCGTACTTGACAGCCTTCTCTCTTGAAAATGTCACTCCGGGAATACCCAGTGCATTAAGCTTGGCAAAAGAAGCCTCCGGGTCATCCACAATTTCTGAAAGTGCCGCAGTAATCATATCTCCGGCCGCTCCCATGTTACATTCCAAATACAAAGTCTTCATAGCGTTTCCTTTCACTACGGTTTCCTGAGCTAGTAAAGCCTTAGCTTCGTCCATGCTTACGCACTTGGCAAAGCGTCCGGGCCACATCATTTCGTTGTAGTAGCGGTATGTAGCCTCACCGGACATATAGTCATTGTTGAAAGTCGAGTTGGTGTATTCGGGCACTATCATCTCAAATCCGTTATCAAAGCCCGACTTAATAGTCGCATCGATGCAGAAATTTGTCTGAAGACCGACAACCATGATAGTAGTCTCTTTCTTTGGCCTTAAGTAATCAAGCAGACCCACAGACGGGTGCAAAGCGCTGTTTACATCCTTTATGAATATTTTCTCACCTGCCGAAGGTGCAAATTCATCAAATATCTCAAACTCTTCATCGCCCACGGAAAAGCCTGTTCCGGGACCGTCGTCGTGCTGAACAAAGATTACTTCCTTGCCGTTTTCCCTCGCAAGTGCGATAAGCTCTTTAATATTCTTCTTAAGTCTTTCAAACTCAAAAAGCCTGTCGTCCGTGATACCCTTCTGCGTATCAATTACCAATAAAACCATAGCTCACTCCCTATTTAAGTGATTCCATTATAGTATAGTCGGTCGATTATAACAATATAAATCGGTTGCGTGCAATCTTAAATTTGTATAAAGAAAACCCCGCACCGTGGTGTGTGCAGGGTTCTAATATCTATTTAACTTCGTTAAGGTCAAGCACTTCAAAGCCTTCGGCTTTACCCTTAAGCTTGATGGTGGCTCCCAGAGACGTATAAGTTATTCTGTCACCGAGTGCATCCGCCACAGCGCGGCTGATATAGACCTTGCCGCCGGGAGCATTGGCTTCGAGGCGGGCGGCGGTGTTGACCGTATCGCCTATTGCTGTGTAGTCCATGTGCTTCTCGGCGCCCATGTTACCTACTACGGCGGGACCGAAATTGACGCCTACGCCTACGCGCAGCTCTTCTCCGATTTCCGCTTTAAGCTCGTCTGATACTCTTGCGGCGCCCTCTACGATTTCTTTGGCCGTTTTGACTGCATTGTAGACCGCGTCCTCCTGAGGAAGGGGAGCACCCCAGAAAGCCATCATGGCATCGCCGACAAATTTATCGAGGGTTCCTCTGTTTCTTTCGACGCAATCGCTTGCCATGGTGAGGTACTTGTTAAGTATGAATACTACCTTCTCGGGCGTGAGTCGCTCGGACATGGTGGTAAATCCGCGCACGTCTACAAAGAGCACTGCAATGTCGCAGGTCTTGCCACCGAGGGATAAGTTCTCGACGCCTTCTTTTAATATCTCGCTTACGATTTCGGGAGCGACATAGCGTTCAAAGGTTCTGGTGACGCGTTGCTTCTCGATTAGGGAACGTACGTAATAGATTCCGATGGATACTATGTACAGAGCAAGCACGCCGACAGGTATCCATAAAGGCCTTATTACATGTCCCACGCCGCCGATTTTGACATTATAAAGCAGGAATGATGCTGCCAGCGAAGCGCATATCAATACTGCCGCTATGATGCTTGCCGTTCTGACTTTAACCTTTTGGAATAAGTAAAACGCAAGGAAACATACGATGAACAGCACTATCGCCTGAGGCGTCTTGTTAACTTCAGTCTTGTAGTTTCCGTCAAGAATCGCCTGCACCACATTGGCCTGATATTCTACGCCGTGCATGTACTCGGCACGGGATATCGGTGTGAAGTACGAATCCTGCAGCCCTATCGTGTAAGGGCCTATAAACACTATTTTGCCCGCATAATCCTCAGATTCATCCTGCCGTTAACCAAGTCGGCAAAAGAATATCCGTCGCTAAATCCGCCGGGCAGTGCCGAGTATGACACGTAGAACGCACCCTGGGCGTTTGTGGGGGGCTCGGTTATGATTAAGCCGGTTTCTCTCGCATAAAGTTTAGCCGTTTCATACGCCATTGAGCCCACACGAACTCCGTCAGGCTCGATGTACAAGTGCGAGTGGCGCAAGATTCCGTCGGTATCATACATCGCGTTGATGTGTCCTACCGTCGCAACTTTTTTCAGTGCTTCGTAGGGCTCATCATAGCTGAATATCGCATTGTAATCGTATCGTAAATGTCCGTCTTCATAGACCGGCTTCGTCCCTATCTGGGCAAAAGAAGCCGTTACCACATTGCCGAGTCTCTCGGCTGCCTTGGCAAGTCTTTCATCATCTGCCGGAGTAGTCTCGCCTATGTAAAGTGTATCTACTGCCACAACCGCCGGACGATTTTCGGGGTCTTCGGCAAGACGCTCAAGTGCTGCTGCCATAACGTCTCTGCCCCATGAATTATAGGGGCCGAGTTCATCGAGCGACTTGTTGTCTATGCCTATTACAATTATGGAGCCGTCAAGTGCCTTGGGATTTTGATACCAGGCATCCTGAGCCATACTGTCGACACGATTAAGCACACCCGCCACGGCAATGATGAGTGTCACCAATGCCGCTGCGAGAAATGAACAGATTATTTGTTTTACAGTTTTGTTTTTAAATAGATTCATGATATTCCGCTATTATGCCTGAGGATATGTTACAGACGTTCCGCCATCATAGATAAACAATACCCATGCTTCACTGGTTGTGGGATCAGTGTAAGCAAATCCCATTCCTGTCTGGTTATTGTAAGTACTGCCGTCCATATAGCCTGCCTCCGATGTTATTGTTGATCCGCTTGAGGTTACAGTATATTCATCGTCTCCCGATTTTGTTATGGTATATCCGCCCACACTTACAGATGTACCGGTTGGCGTATCACCGTTGAATATAAGGTTGGACAGCTTTATTGTTGCGTTATTGGTTTCAATGGTAAGCGGAACACTAAAGTTTCCGCCCCTAACCTCCATGGTGCCGTCACTGTATCTTCCTATCTCTGTTCCGCCCAATGATACAATATTGCTG
>JAFYDI010000004.1 GCA_017544835.1 Lachnospiraceae bacterium
CAACCGCTCCAAGCTTACAGCGGCCAAAGAAACCGCGCTCGTAAGCATCTACGGCGACGACACCAAGGTAGAAGTTGAATTCACTGCATGTGACAACACTAAAGATGTACCCAAGGGTGCTTTCCTCCCCGGACGCTTCGGCTATTCGATTCTTGCCAAGGATTATGCCGAGAAATCAGCTCCCACAGGCAGCAAGTGGATTGAACTTAAAGATTATGGTGTTTATGACAGTGCCATGAAGTGCTTCCCCGTACTTACCAAGTACAAGAAAGGGGAGGAACCTTCACTCACTTACAAGATTTACGCACTTGAAGACGGAGATTATACCTTACAGGCAGATTTCACGCCTACCAATCCTTTGTCCAGAACCGGCAAGCTTCGCTATGGCGTAGCTGTTAACGGTCAGCCTGCGGGCGAATACAATACGGTTCCTAACGGTTACAGGGCCGGCGTGGCAGGAGACAAGGTATGGTCACAGGGCGTTCTTTCGCACCGTCGTACATGCACTTCCAAGGTTACTCTTAAGAAGGGCGTTAACGAGGTAACACTTCTTTTGAAAGATCTCGGACTTGTACCCGCTAAGCTTTATTTGTACACAGAAAATCCTCCGACATCCTACTTCGGAATGCCGGAAAGCAAGAGAAAATAGATTAGGAAGGACATTCTTATGGAAATCAACAAAAACGACACAAAGGTTGCTCAGTACAGAGCAAAGGCCATGGCACTCGTAAGTCAGATGACTCTTGAGGAGAAGGTGTCCCAGACACTTCATCCCGCAGCGGCCATCGACAGACTTCACATCGGCGCATACAACTGGTGGAATGAAGCTCTTCACGGGGTTGCAAGAGCTGGTATCGCTACAATATTCCCTCAGGCAATCGGTCTTGCCGCTACTTTTGACGAGGACTTCCTCGAAGAAATCGGTGACGCAATTTCCACCGAGGGACGCGGTAAGTACAATATGCAGGTTCGCCGCGGCGATACGGACATTTACAAGGGACTTACTTTCTGGGCTCCCAACGTTAACATTTTCAGAGATCCCCGCTGGGGCAGAGGACACGAGACTTACGGTGAAGACCCGTACCTTACCTCCCGCCTCGGTGTGCGTTTCGTAGAAGGTATTCAGGGTCATGACGAGAACCATTTAAAAGCAGCTGCATGTGCGAAGCACTACGCTGTTCACTCGGGTCCCGAAGACATTCGTCATGAATTCAATGCAATTGCTACCAAGCAGGATATGGCAGAGACCTATCTTCCTGCTTTCAAAGCACTTGTTACTGAGGCTAAGGTTGAGGCTGTCATGGGTGCGTATAACCGTACCAACGGCGAGCCTTGCTGCGGTTCCAAGACTTTGCTTAAAGACATTTTGAGAGACAAGTGGGGCTTTAAGGGCCACGTTACCAGCGACTGCTGGGCTATCAAGGACTTCCATGAAGGCCATCACGTTACCAAGACTCCCGTAGAGTCTGTGGCACTTGCCATGAACAATGGCTGTGACTTAAACTGCGGTAACATATTTATTTACTTAAAAGAAGCCGTTGAGTCAGGCCTCGTGCCCGAAGAGCGCCTCGATGAAGCTTTGATTAATCTTTTCACCACAAGATTTAAACTTGGTATCATGGGTGACGACGAGACTGCTTTTGACAACATTCCTTACAATGTTGTGGACAGTAAGCCCATGCACAAGCTTAATGTTAAAGCTGCCAGGAAATGTGCGGTTCTTCTTAAGAATGAAGGCGGACTGCTTCCTCTTGATAAGTCCAAGATTAAGAACATTGCAGTTATCGGTCCCAATGCCGACAACCGCCGTGCTTTGGTAGGTAACTACGAAGGTACCGCTTCAAGATACGTAACTGTGCTCGAAGGTATGCAGGACTACCTCGGCGACGATGTACGAGTGTTTACTTCCGAA
Source organism: Lachnospiraceae bacterium (assembly GCA_017544835.1). GTDB lineage: Bacteria > Bacillota > Clostridia > Lachnospirales > Lachnospiraceae > UBA1258. The sequence continues at coordinate 1,913 of JAFYDI010000004.1, forward strand.
GGCTGTCACCTCTGCCAGCCCAAGGTAACAGGCCTTGCCAACGGTCGCGACAGATTCTCCGAAGTTGAAGAAATCTGCGCATTAAGCGACGTTGTGGTATGTGTAATGGGTCTTGATTCGGGTCTTGAAGGAGAAGAGGGCGACCAGGGTAACCAGTACGCCAGCGGTGATAAGCCCAACCTCTTACTTCCCGGACTTCAGTCCAAGATTCTTGAATTGTGTAAGGACAGTGGCAAGCCCGTTGTACTTGTAGTACTTTCGGGTTCCGCACTTGACCTTTCATGGGCTGATAAGAACATCCCTGCAATCGTACAGGGCTGGTATCCCGGTGCTCAGGGCGGTAAGGCTATCGCAGAATTACTCTTCGGCGATGCCAACTTCGAAGGTAAGCTTCCCATCACTTTCTACTATTCAACAGACGATTTACCTTCTTTTACCGACTACAGCATGGAAGGCCGCACTTACAGATACATGAAGAAAGACGCGCTTTATCCCTTCGGATACGGTCTTTCCTACCCTTCTTACGAGGTATCCGGCTTGAAGCTTAGCTCCGATACACTTACGGACGACGGAATCGATGTGGAAGTTATGGTTAAGAACACAGGAGCAATGGCAGGTCGCGAGACCGTTCAGGCTTACGTTAAGGTTAATCCCGAAGCTCCCCTTAAGCACGTTCCCAACTTCTCCCTCAAGGGCATCAAGAAGCTTAACCTTGATCCCGGCGAAGAGAAGAAAGCAGTCATTCATCTTCCCAAGGAAGCCTTCGCACTGGCTGATGAGAACGGTGAATTCGTAATCAATAAGGGCACAGCAACCATCTTTGTAGGCGACAGCGCTCCCGACGCTCGAAGCGCCGCCCTCACAGGAAGAGCACCTTTAAGTGCAACGATTACGTTATAAGACTAATAGAGTGTAATGATATACAAAAAGGGCAGCCATCTCTCGGCTGTCCTTTTAAATTCAATATTTAAATTATTTATATTCCATCAGTGCAAACAGTGGCTTAACCACTACGACTTCGTCATATTCTTTCTGACTGACTTTTACGGACGGGTTGAGTGCTTTCAGATCCGCCTTTACTACTTCAAGTGCCTCGTCGATTTTAACTGCGCGCCCCATTTTGATGGCGCGAATCATGCGGTCCATGACGATGGGATGAGCGTAGTAAGCCGGCACGGGGAAACCGTTTTTGGACTTAACGTAATCGGACTGAAGCTTTAATGCTTTTTCCCATTCTTCCTCACCGAATTTCTTATTCCGGCGGCCGGACGGGAGTACACGGGTTGCGATGGCAAAGAATATGGCTGCAAAGCCGAACAGCACGAAGTATACCGAACCGTTCATGAGCTTATTAATCCACGCATATGCGCCCCATACAGCGGATGCAAGACCCGCAACGAGAATCAGTACAGCGAGTAACTTGTATGTGGGATTAATCGAATCCAACGTTCTTTTCTGCTTGGCGCAGTACGCAAGATTGTCAGCCTGCCCTGCCCTTTCCGCAAGAAATTCTCTTGCCTTTTCCAACCGTGAAACCGACTCCGATGCTTCCGGAGACAATTCTTTTAAATACTTTTTCTTTTCCTCTTCCAGAGCCTTGCGAAGGCGTTCCTCCGCCTCGACGCTGTGGGTGGGAATCTCGGGATGATCAAGCTCGATGCGACGAAGAAGCGCATCCACATCATCCTCTATCTTAAAATTGCATTGTTTTTCACGACCGTTTTTAAGCTGTACTACAAGATAGGGAATGGAACCGAACAAACCCTTTCCGGTAAATCCGCCCTTACTCATGGCTACGCGCTTAAACACGCGGGCGATGTCTTCATACTTAACGTAAAAAATCCTGTCTATGTAAAAACTGTTTAAATACAGCGCCTTTTCACCGATACCGCAAGGACCTGCGTGGAGGCATTTTCTTTTGTCCAAAGAAAGTGCCTCGCGGTCCATTGTGTTCTCAGTAAGCGCCTTGGGTGCTATTAACATTTAGGCTCTCACTTTTTATTTTTCTTTTTGTGCTCTCTTGGTAGCAAGAAGGAATAATACAAGGAAAAGAATAGCTACGATGATACCGCCCGGATAAGCGATGGTGGTGTTGTTCTTGAAGAATTCAATAAGACCAAGGCATTCGGGAGCCATCAGGAAGTATGTCGCAGATACCGCACTCATGAAGGTTGCGGGAACTACGGTTACCCAGTAGTTCTTCTTGTTCTTATAAAGGTACATGGATGCTGCCCACAAAACGATCATAGCAAGGGTCTGGTTGGTCCAGCTGAAGTATCTCCAGATGATTGAATAATCGATGAATCCAAGAGTGTTGCCGTATCCGAGGATAGCACCTATACCAAGTACGGGGATACAAAGCTTAAGACGGTTGGACATCTTAGCCTGATCGAGATCGAACCAGTCGGCAAGTGTAAGACGAGCCGAACGGAAAGCTGTATCACCTGATGTAATAGGACAAGCAATAACACCGAGCATCGCAAGAACGATACCTACGCCACCCATGGTCTTTGTGCAGATTTCGTAAACGCTTGTTGCGTTACCGCCACCTACTTCAACGAGCTTCTCGCCGCCGTAAACAGCACAGCCTGCAGCTGCCCATACAAGAGCGATGATACCTTCTGCAACCATTGCGCCGTAGAATACGAAGCGGCCCTGCTTCTCACTCTTTAAACATCTTGCCATAATAGGGCTCTGAGTTGAGTGGAAACCGGAAATTGCGCCACAAGCTACAGTGATGAACATGAAGGACCAAATCGGTGTGCTCTTCGGATGCATGTTTTTGAAGCTGTTCCAAAGTTCGGGCATTACATACTCACCCTTAGCGGTGCCGATAATTGTACCTGCAGCAACACCGATTGCCATGATAATAAGGCAGATACCGAATACCGGGTAAATACGTCCGATAACCTTGTCAACGGAGATGAATGTTGCGATGAAGTAGTAGACCAGAATGATGGTCAGCCAGAACACGGGATTAACTAAAATACCGGTAACACCGTTGTTGGCAAAAAGAGTTTTTAACAAGCCGGCAGGACCTACCGCAAAAACGGTACCTACCATAACCAAAAGGATTACGGAGAAGACTCTCATTACATTCTGCATACCTTTGCCAAGGTAAGCGCCTGTAACTTCGGAAATAGAGTCGCCGTTGTTTCTCTCGGAAAGCATTCCGGAGAAATAGTCATGTACAGCACCCGCAAAAATGGTACCAAATGTAATCCAAAGGAATACAACGGGTCCCCACTCAGCACCTGTCAAAGCACCGAAAATCGGTCCGAGACCTGCTATATTAAGCAGCTGTACAAGGAATAATTTCCACTGAGGCAATACAACGTAGTCTACGCCGTCATTGATAGCCACAGCGGGTGTTTCTCTGTCGTCCGGTCCGAGTGTGCTCTCTACGAATTTACCATACGTAAAGTAGCCTATAATCAGAACTGCAAGACATAAAAAGAAACTGATCATAATCTTAAACCCTCCTCTTCATTATACGTGGGGCCTTAGCCCCCCTCACAATGAGAGGAATCATAACCCCATCCAAGAATAATTTTATGGCGCTGACAATTGTTAATCAATTTGTATTTTCACGGAAAATTAATTGAATTTTTGTGCAATTTTAATGTAGTCAAATTCAGTCACCAAACCTTGTAAAAATCCTTTACTTCAGCGCTTTAATGTGTTATAAAATATAAGACAAATATTTCGGAGGAAGTTAGTGTGAATATAGTATGTTTGGACCTTGAAGGCGTATTGGTGCCTGAGATTTGGATTGCTTTTTCCAAGGCAAGCGGAATAGATGAATTAAAGAGAACCACAAGAGACGAGCCTGACTACGACAAGCTTATGAAATGGAGAATCGGAATCCTTAAGGAGCACGGTCTCGGACTTAAGGAGATTCAGGACACGATTGCCACAATCGATCCCCTTCCCGGTGCAAGAGAGTTTCTTGACAAGCTTCGCGAGAGAACAGAAGTTATCATTATCAGCGATACTTTCACTCAGTTTGCCAAGCCTCTTATGAAGAAATTAGGCTATCCCACTATTTTCTGTAACACTCTTGAGGTTGCGGAAAGTGGCGAGATTACAGGCTTTAAGATGAGAATCGAGCAGTCCAAGCTCTCTACCGTTAAGGCGCTTCAGTCTATCGGATACGACACCATTGCGGCTGGAGACAGCTACAATGACCTTGGCATGATTCAGGCGTCCAAGGCGGGTTTTCTTTTTAGAACCACTGATAAGATTAAGGCGGATTACCCGAATCTTCCTGCGTTTGAGACTTACGATGAGTTTTATGACGCAATTGTTAATGCGCTTGATGAATAAAGATTACAAACCCCCGAGGGTGTGCGAAATGCACACCCTTTTTAATTTGATACTATTAAAAATCCCTTTTACAAAACGTTAATTATCAGACTTTATGATAAATTTATCTATATAAGGGGGACGCGTATATGGATTTTCAGAAAGTAGCCGATAGTTTGGGCGCTATGACATGTGTGGTTTCGGTAGAAAAAATAGGAGATGACGATTACGGTAAAGTCTGCATAGTTGCAGGTAATAAAGCCTATGTCGATTCTATAGAGCACCCGATGGGCGGTGTCGAAATGCTTACCAAGAAATTCGTGCCCGGCCAGGAATATACCAACTATCTTACGAAGGATTTAAATTTTGAGGATGCGTGCTACAGAGCTGCGGTTAAAAAGAAAGTAATACATTCATATGCTCACCCCGACAGATTCGAGGTGTGGTTTAACATGGTATTTATGCCTGTCATGTATGAGGACGGAGATACCTGCTACTGCACATATACCATGGAAATTAATTTTGAGCCCGATGCCGAGACTATGTCCAACGTATCAAGCGACATTGCCGGTCAGGTTTTAAATACCTGTATCAAATTAAGAGGCGCGGACGATTTGAGATATGTCATGAAAGACGTTATCAAGGACATCCGGGCAATCTGCTGCGCCGAAAGCTGTAAGGTAATGCTCCTTGACACAATCAAGCGCCAGTGCGAGGTCTTATGTGAAGATATTGCTCCCGGAGCGCCTTTGCTTCCCATGCAGGAATACATAGACAACGATGAAGATATGTACGGTCTCGCACTTTCCTGGGAGAAGACCATCAGCGGAAGTAACTGTGTTATAGCCAATGACAAGCACAGTTTTGACGTAATAAAAGAAAGAAATCCCAGATGGTACAAGTCTCTTAAGAGCGCAGCGGTTGATAATATTGTTCTTTTCCCGCTTAAGGCTCGTGGCGAGATTCTTGGTTATATCTGGGCAGTTAACTTTGATCCGGAAAGGGCACCCAAAATTAAAGAAGCCCTCGAACTTACCACTTTCATCCTGGGCTCGGAGATAGGTAACTATCTGTTACTCGACAGATTAAGAATATTAAGCTCCATCGATATGCTTACGGGCGTACTTAACCGTAACGAGATGAACAACCTTGTAGACGCGCTCTGCACAGGCAAGCGCGCCAAAGGAAAGTCCGTCGGTGTTGCTTTTGCCGACTTAAACGGTCTTAAGACGGTTAACGACGAAGAAGGCCACGATGCGGGCGATGCTCTCTTAAAGCGCGCATCTTCAGCTTTAAGATCTGTTTTCAACGATGAAGAAATCTTCAGAGCCGGCGGTGACGAATTCTCCATTATCGTTACCGATACCACCGAAGAAGAGCTGGCTAAGAAGGTTGCGCAGTTAAAAGAAAATTCCAAGGATTATGATAAAGTAAGCTTCGCTGTAGGTTTCAGCGTTGAAGACAATGCCAAGAATGTGCGTAAGGCTTTAAGAAAGGCCGACGAGAATATGTACGAAGATAAGCGCATATTCTATGAGAATCATCCTGAAAAAGTAAGAAGAACCACCAATAAAGATGACTTTGCATTTAAGGTAGAGGGAAAAGGTAAAAAGGGAAAGAAGACAGATGCTTAACCTTGCAGGGGCACCGGAAAAAACATATAAAAATCCATTAAGCAGGCGCGCCTTTTCGGTGTGCCTGGTTTTCACGCTTATACTTTGTTTTATCATGGGAACAATAGGCTACATTGTGTTCCAAAAGAGCATGATGAAACAGTATGAAATGAATCTTTCGGACATAATTGAGTTAACATGCGAGCAAATCGACCCGGACGATGTCGATGAATGCTTTAAGAGCGGAGAACGCTCCGAAAAGTTTGAAGAACTCAGCACATTCTTAAATCAGATAAGAGAAACATACGCCCTCGACCACATCGCTCTTACAAGACCGATTAAAGAAGGCGACTCTTATGATGTCATTCAGATTATGTCCGGTCTTACGGAGATAGAGAAGCAGGGCGGCGGCACTATAGATGCACCTATCCCGTATCTTGGGGACAGAATCGGCTATGTATTTCCGGCAGAACTTCTTCCTTCGATTTATCAGGAATTCATGTATTCGGACAGAATTTCTTTTATGACGACAGTTACCGATTACGGCAACACCTACAGAGGAGCCGTAACCGTTCGCAAGAATAACGGTGAACCCGTAGGCCTCTTAACTGCGGGATTATCCCTTGAATTTATCGAAAATACCAAGAAACAGTACCTGGAGATTGTGCTGATTGCCACGATTCTTTTAGGAACCGTATTTATTTCGTTTATGCTTCTTTGGCTGAGAGCAAGAGTAATAAAGCCCCTTAGCCAAATCGAGAATGCAGCAAGCGATTTCGAGGCAAGAAGCCGCAATCAAAAGAACCCGGATGTTTTAGTCATGGACCTTCCTCCGCTTCGTACGGGTGACGAGCTTGAATCCTTGTCAGAGGCGCTTAATTCCATGTCCGTCAGCATGAAAAATTATGTTGAAGACCTCATGAAATCAGCGCAGACCGTGGACAGCTTAAGGCAGGACCTCGTAGTTACCAAGAAACAGGCTATGCAGTTTAGTGAGCTTGCGGTTAAAGATGCGCTTACCGGTATCCGTAACAAAACAGGATATGACAAAGAAGTTGAAAAGCTTGCCAAGGAATTCGACGAAGGCAAGACACGTTTCGGCATCGTAATGGTAGACCTTAACTACCTTAAGAAAATAAACGACGAGTACGGTCACGAAAAAGGAAACATTGCCATACAGAATCTGTGCAGACTGGTGTGTACGGTATTTGCACACTCGCCCGTATTCAGAATAGGCGGCGATGAGTTCGTGGCAGTATTAAGAGCCAATGATTACGACCACATTGACGATTTGATAGATGAGTTTAATGAGGCTATAGCAAGTACGAGCAATGATATAAATCTTGAGCCGTGGGAGCGCACTTCTGCAGCGATAGGTTATGCTTTGTACACAGAAGGCTTGGACCTTTCAATAAACGATGTATTCAAGCGCGCCGATGAGGCGATGTACGAACGCAAGAAGGATATGAAAGCGGCAAGAGAACAATAATATTTGAGGATGACCTCGTAGCCCGAAATGCTACATTTTGCTTGCATGGCGATGAATTCGAGAGTACAATTTATCTTGTATTGCAGATATAGTTCATCGGTAGAATGCGAGCTTCCCAAGCTTGAGAGGCGGGTTCGATTCCCGTTATCTGCTTTTGCTTGGTTGAAACTTACGGGTTATGCATTGGGACGGAAGGACGACTATGTATTACGTATTGATCGGAGTTCAGCTTTTAGCAATATCGTTTTCTATATTCAGTACCATTCTTTTAATAAGGCTTCAGAGCTCTATTGAGAACAGGTATCTGTTTATCTGTGCAATCTGTATCGATATTTATGCGGTAGGTTATCTCCAGGAGATGCTTGTCGGTACTGAGGATGGTATACGAATCGCACTGTCGTTTGAGTACTGCGGTCTTGCTTTTACCGCTCTTGCTTATGCTCTCTTTATTTTCAAGTATTGTAATGTTAAGGAAATTCCAAGGTGGATACCGAAGGTTCTGTTTCTGTACTGCCTTTTTGTGATGCTTTCAGTTCAGGCGGGCTCGCTTACGAAGCTGTATTACAGCGACTTCTGGGTTTCGGAGGAAGGATTCTTCCCTCATGCCGCGACGAGTAAGACTCCGCTTTATTATTCTTTTGTAGTATTCCAGGTGGGCATGATAATTGCCAGCGCAACCGCAATCCAGATAAGACGCAAAAGAACACAGAACGCCCATGAAAAGCGTAAATTAATGATTCTTTTCCTTGAAAGCCTTATGCCGATTATCGGCCTTGTGGGAACGGTTACGCTTAATCTCGGCGGCTGGGATCCAAGCCCGTTACTTCTTAGTATTCTTGTCACATCGGTAAGCTTAACGCTTCGAGGAGGTCAGTTCTACGACACGGTTTCTTTTGCGGTACAAAATCTGTTTGAGAACGTCGGTAGCCCCGTAATTGTGGCGGACATTTCCAAGAACTATTTAAGCAGCAACAAAGCCTGCGACAGAGTATTCCCGGAGCTTAAGAACTGGAGAGGCGGACACAGTCTTTCAGACCTTGGAGTGGACCTCTTCGCAGATTCGTCGAGCGCCGACTTTGAGAGAGCCGGACGTTATTATAAGAGTTCTTTTACCAAGCTTATCGAGCGCGGAAGACATATAGGCTACACCATCGTTATTACCGATAATACCGACGATAAGGTAGCGGTAGAGAGCATGAGACACCTCATGGAAGCAGCGGATGCGGCCAATGAGGCAAAGAGTACATTCCTGGCCAACATGAGCCATGAGATTCGTACTCCTCTTAATGCGATTATCGGTATGTCCGAGCTTTCGGAGCGCGAGGTTTCGGAGAGCGTCATTCGTGAGTATAACGGCCAGATTAAGGCTGCGGGCAAGATGCTTCTTGAAATCGTTAATGACGTCCTCGACTTTTCGAAGGCCGAGTCCAACAAGCTTGAACTGGTACCTGTGGAGTTTGATACGGCGGACTTCCTCGACAGTATTATCAACGTCATCAATTCGCGTATCGGGGACAAGCCCATCGATTTCTTGGTAGACATTAATCCGAATATTCCAAAGACCCTTTACGGCGACGATGTTCATATCAGACAGATTATTATGAACCTTCTCTCCAATGCGGAGAAGTTCACCAATACCGGACATATTAAGTTCACACTCGATGCCGACAGCGACGGAATTATCGTACGCCTCAAGGGCTCGGTTGAAGACACCGGTATAGGCATCAAGGAAGAAGACAAGAAAAAGCTTTTCACCGCCTTCCAGCAGCTTGACGGTAAGAAGAATCGTCGTACCGAAGGAAGCGGTCTTGGACTTGCGATTTTTGCCCAGCTCGTTACTCTTATGAACGGTACTTACAGGCTTGAGAGTGAGTATGGCAAGGGAAGTACATTCTTCTTTGAGATAGATGTGGGATGCATTAATTCGGCTCCTTTTGCCAACTCCATAAGAGAGTGCGTGAACGTTCGCAAGATGCCCGCGTTCTCGCTTTACAAGACCAAGACGGAAGAGGAAGACGCCAAGGAGAACTCTGTTCCTTCGACGATTCCCGACTACTCCGCTTACAATATTCTGGTGGTGGATGACAATAAGGTTAACGTTAAGGTGCTTTCGGCCTTCCTTAAACACTTCAAGGTAACGGCGGATGCGGCTTTATCCGGCGCCGAGGCCCTTGAGATGGTTAAGCAAAAGAAATACGACCTCATCTTTATGGACCACATGATGCCCGATATGGATGGTGTGGAGACTTCCAAGCGCATCAGAGCGATGGACGACAGATATTATCACGACGCACCGATTATCGCTTGTACAGCGAACGTTGTTAAGGGTGTTGAGGAAATGTTCATTGCGGCGGGCATGAATGACTTTGTGCCCAAGCCCATCCAGCTTGAGGTATTGCAGGAGAAGATGGCAAGATTTCTTAAGTAGGTAATATATGGTATAATTAAGGGCGCGACAGCAAGTCGCGCCTTTTTAATGTTACGATTTTGGAGGGTGAGCATGAGAATAGGAGCGTTAGAGGCCGGCGGCACCAAAATGGTGTGCGCAATCGGCGACGAACTTGGAAATATATATGATAAAGTGACCATACCGACGGAGACTCCCGATGAGACCATGCCTAAGATGATTGAGTATTTTAAGAATGCCCACATCGATGCGCTGGGAATAGGATGCTTCGGACCGGTGTGCCTTGACAAATCGGATGCCCATTACGGGTATATTACATCTACGCCCAAGATTGCGTGGCGCAGCTACGACATTGTGGGAGCGTTTGAAGCATCGCTCGGTGTGCCGGTGGGATTCGATACCGATGTGAATGCGGCGTGCCTTGGTGAGGTGAGCTTCGGAAGCGCTTCGGGGCTTTCGGATGTTTTGTATCTTACTGTCGGCACGGGTATCGGTGCGGGAATCTATACGGGCGGAAAGCTCCTGCATGGCAATCTGCATCCGGAGGCGGGACATATTCTTTTGCGACGTCATCCGTCAGATACGTATGCAGGCAAGTGCCCTTATCACAAGGATTGCTTCGAAGGACTCGCGGCGGGACCTGCGATAGAAGAGAGATATGGTGTGTCGGCCCGTGAGCTGTCTGATGCTACTGCCTGGGACATTGAAGCATATTATATAGCTCAGGCACTGGTGTCTTATATATTGATTCTTGCTCCGCAGAAGATAATTCTCGGCGGCGGCGTAATGCATAAGACTGAGCTGTTCCCGATGATACGTGAGCATGTCGTAAAGATTTTAAATGGGTACATTGTCACCCGCGAGCTTAAGGACATAGAAGAGTACATCGTACCGGCAAGCCTTAACGATGAGCAGGGAATTAAGGGATGCCTGGTGCTGGGAAGAGATGCATAGAAATTAAAAGAGCCTGTATCACATTAGCGAGATACAGGCTCTGAATTTAATCTAAGAATTTCCAGAAATCATAGGCCGTTGATTCCGTTGCCTGCCATATAAAGAACAGATGGCGCAAGGATATGCTGCTAAGGCCGTTGTAAAAGCCTTCTTTTAGCTCGTTGTCGGCAGGTAGAAATTCTTTTATTATTTCCATCCTGGTTTTTGAGATTCTCTTGTATTCTATACTCCAGACTCGACGAAAGCGTGCTCCGGCGGCTTTGTCAAATTCGGCATTTAATTGTGCCAGTTTAGAATCTATTTTGGCCTTATCCTCTTCGCTTAACTTTCCGCCTACTTCATAAATGGTCAGACCTTTTCCGAAAAGAGCAAATTCTAAGGGGTTGGCACATACCAGATATTCGTGAATTTCATCGTCATCATAGATGATGTCTCCGGAAATGGATTCACCGGAAGTATAGTAATATACGAATTCGTCGTCGGTAATGTTGACTTTGTCAAACTCTCTTGCCATATCTTGAATCTGCGCTGTGGAGCACCCGTTTTTATCGGCTGCGACCAATACCAGACGTCGGGCATCTTTCATGGTAGAATCGCCCTTTAATCCCAGCATGCTATCAAAATATATTTTGGCAATCATATCGTCCGAGATTATCTTCTTTTTGTGAATCTCATATGCAACATGGCTAAAAGGAACAGAACGGGAATGTTCATCATTAACTTTTTTGTCAAGCCACGTGTTTCTGTATTCAATACAAGCCTCATCAAGGGAATTATCGGAATATCCCACAGGTTTGGGGCAATAAACGGTACATGCAATAAAAGAATCCGGTATAAAGCGGTCGCTCTTGTTGAAGGTTACAGGATCGCGGTGAACTGTAGGCGTTCCTTCGCATGAATTGATACCGACAAACCATTCATCCTGGTTGGTAATAATACAACCCATGATATCGGCATAAGCTTCATCCAGAGCTGCCAGATCGCATTCTTTATTATTTCCGTATCCGTCCTTGATTCGCGCTTCGAATACGGCATGCGTATATTCATGACACAATACAAGGGCGTCGGATGCCCAAGTATAGTCTAACCGTTTGTCCAAGATACTCTTGTTATATGCGTTCTTCTTGCCGACCTTTAAAGGTTGTCCGATACGGATGACTTTATCTTCGGATATCCAGCTCGCGTTATCTTGTTTAAAATTTATGATTATGGGAATAACTGTTCCTTTTCCGTCATAGGAATGCCAATTCAATTGTTTTGTATAATAATCATATGCCTGCACAATTGATTTATAGGCTTCTGCTCCGACAAAAGCAGCATCTGCTGTTTTATTCCCTGCAAACTCACGATAATAGTTCGGGGATTCTATTGGCAGATACTTGTAATTTTTTCCTTTAATAACAATTTGTCGACCGGAATCTATAATATAATATTTATTGCTATCCAGTCCATCAAATAAGCCGGGTTCATATTGCACAAGGTCAAAATTAAGAGGATTGCCACGTTCATCTTTTGTCGCAACAGGTGTTACGGTCTTGGGCTCTTTTTTCGGTATGGTATAATACTTGCAACTATCCGAAAACTCGAGCAAATCGCCGGTGCCAAGCGATACGATTGCAGAATACTCGTTATCGAGCCATAATACACTATATGATTTACACAATTCTTTTTTGTAAATAAAGGTGTCGGTCTCCGTTACATAAACTTTATCTGTGCCCATTTCGCTCATGACATACTGCGTTAATATTTCCTGAGGGTCGACGCCTGAGTTTTTGATGGAGATATTGCTTAAATCTTCGGCAACGCCGTTGGTTATTTTATAAACGCTGAAATCCCTGGTATGTACCGAAATAAAGATAAAACTGTTCTTTATTCTGTAGCCTTCATAGAATGCCGCAAGGGTATAGGTGCTTGAATCAACAGAATTGTCCAAACTCCAAAAAGCAAATTCGATATTATCGGGAATGGATAATACACTTCTGTAATCATTAGCCAGTTTTTCGGCATCTTCTTTGGTGTATATAAAGGAGTCTTCAAATTCACCGTAAAGATAATCAATTCTTCCCGACTCCTTGTTTGCACACATTTCCATCTTGAGCGGATAAGTTGAATCCATTACGGAAGAAACTGAAATCGGAACATTGGCGGCAGAGGAGCTTGTGGGGATTACCGTTACCTCAAAGTCTTTTTTCGCCGATCCAAGGAATCGCTTGATTTGCATGGTAAGAGTAACTCTTACGGCTTTTCCTTCGGGCCTTGTTACGGCAGCCGTGCCGTCCGACCTAAGTCTGACGGATGTACTGCTGCTTGTCCAATGAACATCAATAACTTTTTTGCCGCATGTAAACGATGACTCATATAAAAAATCCTGTGTGACGTACCCTTCACTGTCTTCTTCGGAAAAAGAAAAAGGATACTGCACAATTACCTTGTCAAGGTCTTTCTCTGCTATCGAATTACAGAGCTTCCTTGTCAGAATGAATGAAGCTATCACTATAAAAACAATAAGCAAAAACTTGAGAAAGCCGTGCTTTCGTTTTTTCTTGACCGGAGCAGGCGCGGGAGCTGGTGCAGGCGCAGGCGCAGGGGTAGGTGCAGGCGCGGGTGTAGGTGTAGGTGCGGACATTTCTCCACATTTGGCGCCGCATTTTCCGCAGAAATTGTCTCCTTCATTCATCGGATTTCCACATTTTGTACAATAATTCATAAATTCACCTTCGGGATTTTATATAAGAATTTTTTGCAGTCGTATACCGACTCTTAAGTATAATATAACTTTTGCATTAGCAGTATGTAATATAAGAGCCATAAGAGATATTTATTTTGAAAAAGTGGAATGGTATAGCGTGATAGCCAAAAAGCTCTGATTACATTTGTGCAAAAAGTATGTACATTTTGTATTACATTCTTTAATCCGATGGGTATATCATATAGTCAGTGAAAATGGATTAGGAGAAAAGATATGAGTGTAATCAAGAAACTGGCGCCCAAGATCGATGGGTACCGAAAAGAGACGATACTCACTCCGACGTTTATGCTTGGAGAAGTAGCGCTTGAATGTATTATTCCTTATGTTATGGCCACGCTCATTGATGAAATGACCGGCGCATCTTTGACACCCGTGCTCAAATACGGAGCAATTCTTGTGGTGTTGGCTTGCTTTTCTTTGTTCTGCGGTATGAATTCCGCAAAGTTTGCGGCGACTGCTTCGGCGGGCTTTGCCAAGAACCTGCGAAGAGATTTGTTCTACAGAACGATGGATTTTTCTTTTGAGGATATAGACAAGTTCTCGTCCTCATCGCTTGTTACAAGACTTACGAATGATGTTACGCAGCTTCAGATGGCCTTCCAGATGCTTATCAGAATGGCGGTTCGTACGCCGCTTATGCTGATATTCTCTGTCTGCATGGCTTTCTCTATCAACAATAAGATGGCGTGGATTTTTGTGGGCATCATTCCTTTCCTGGGAATCGCTTTGTACACGATTTTCCGTGTGGCACACCCTATATTTAAGAGAATATTCAAGAAATACGATGCGCTTAACAACTCCGTGCAGGAGAACGTTGCGGGTATCCGCGTAGTTAAAGCATTTGTACGAGAAGACTATGAGCAAAAGAAATTCAACGCGGCATCCGAAGAAGTTCGAAAGGATTTCACCCATGCCGAGAAGATTCTCGCCCTTAACAATCCTTGCATGCTCTTTAGCATCAAGGTGACGGTACTTCTTGTGTGCTGGTTTGCGGCCAAGATTATTATCGGCACCAACGGAACAGAGCTTACGACGGGTCAGCTGTCATCACTTATCGCTTACGGCGTGCAGATTCTTTCGTCGCTAATGATGCTTTCCATGGTATTCATTCAGATGACCTTCTCGGCAGAGGCGGGCAACCGTGTATGCGAGGTGCTTGACCATGAGTCGGCGCTTAAGTCTCCCGTGGGCGGTTTGACGGAAGTTAAGGACGGAAGCATTGAGTTTGACCATGTTTCCTTCAGGTACAGACCCGATTCGAGACGTACGGCACTTACCGATATCAATCTTAAGATTGAGTCAGGTCAGACCATCGGTATTATCGGTTCCACCGGTTCATCTAAGACTACGCTTATTCAGCTTATTTCAAGACTTTACGATGTTACCAAAGGCGCTGTTCGAGTAGGCGGCAGAGATGTGCGGGATTATGATTTGGAGGCACTTCGCGACCAGGTGGCAGTGGTGCTTCAGAAGAACATTCTTTTTTCGGGAACGGTCAAAGAAAACTTACGATGGGGCAACAAAGAAGCTTCCGACGAGGAACTTGTACGCGTATGTAAGCTTGCTCATGCAGACGAATTCGTA
Organism: Lachnospiraceae bacterium; assembly: GCA_017544835.1. Taxonomy (GTDB): domain Bacteria; phylum Bacillota; class Clostridia; order Lachnospirales; family Lachnospiraceae; genus UBA1258. Next base: position 17,014 of record JAFYDI010000004.1, read on the forward strand.
CAGCAGATGCCCGATAAATACGACACTATGTTAAGTCAGGGCGGTACCAACGTATCCGGCGGACAGAAGCAGAGACTTTGTATTGCAAGAGCCCTTCTTAAGAAGCCTAAGATTTTGATTCTTGACGATTCTACCAGCGCAGTCGACACCAAGACCGATGCGCTTATAAGACGCGCGCTCAAGGACGAGATACCCGCTACCACGAAGCTTATTATTGCGCAGCGTGTAAGCTCCATTGAGGACAGCGATGTAATAATCGTTCTCGACGGCGGCAAGATTTCCGAGATGGGAACTCATGCGGAACTTATGCAGCACGGAGGTATCTACAGAGAAATCTACGATACCCAGACTTCCGGAAAGGAGGTGGCTGCCAATGCCTAGACCCATGCGAGTAGTTACCGACAAGAAAATTGACATGAAGTCTCTTAAGAGGCTTATGGCATATGTGTTCAAGAAGTACGGAAAGAGCCTGATTGCGGTGGTCATCTGCATTATCATAAGCTCGGTTTCCACAGTTATAGTTAACATGTTTATGGCCAAGCTCATCGACAACGTAATCATTCCCGGAATGGCTTTCGGATTTGATGCTGTTAAGGCCAAACTCATTCATATTATCGGCCTTATGATTCTTTTCGATGTGTTCGGAATTGTGGCAGCCATTATTTATCCCCGCATCATGGCGACCGTCGGACAGGGAACGATTAAGTCCCTTCGTGACGATATGTTTGACAATATGGAGACGTTGCCGATTCGCTACTTTGATTCCAGAACTCACGGCGAAATAATGTCTTCCTACACCAACGACGTAGACACCATCCGTATGCTGGTCGGACAGAGCATCCCCTCTGCGGTATCGTCGATTATGACCATAAGCGTTATTTTCTTAACGATGCTTCGCTACAGCTTCTGGCTTACCTTCGGAGTTGTTCTTTTTATCATCTTAATGTTCAAGGTTACCAAGAAGTACGGCGGCAAGAGTGCCCGCTTCATGAAAGCCCAGCAGAAATCGATAGCCAAGGAAGAGGGCTTCATCGAGGAAATGATGGAGGGCATGAAGGTAGTTAAGGTCTTCACCCATGAGGACGAGGCCAAAGAACAATTCGATGCTTTGAATGAACAGTTATTCAGTGATGTTAAGACTGCGAACGCCGCAGCCAATACACTGATGCCGGTGCTTGGAAATATCGGTAACCTTATGTATGTTGTGCTTGCTATTCTCGGCGGACTTATCGCGGTACTCAAGGTTCCGAATGTGTACCTTATCGGAGTCGGAACCCTTACAATCGGTGTTATTATTTCTTTCTTAAGCCTTTCAAGACAGCTGTCACAGACGGTTTCGCAGATTTCCATGCAGGTATCGTCCATTGCCATGGCTCTTGCGGGAAGTGACAGAGTATTTGCTCTCATCGACGAAGAAAGCGAGACCGATGAAGGCTATGTAACACTTGTAAATGCCAAGGAAACTATCGCCGAAGGCCTTACCGAGTGTGAGGAATTCACAGGCAAGTGGGCATGGAAACACTTCCACAAGGCAGACGGTACCACCACTTACGTGGAACTTAAGGGTAACATCGAAATGGTGGACGTAGACTTTGGCTATGAGCCCGACAAGCAGGTGCTTCACGATGTGACACTTTATGCTAAGCCCGGACAGAAGATAGCCTTTGTAGGCGCTACCGGCGCAGGTAAGACGACTATTACGAACCTTATTAACCGTTTCTACGATATACCCGATGGTAAGATTCGCTACGACGGTATCAACATTACAAAGATTAAGAAGGATGACCTACGTAGGTCTCTCGGCATGGTACTTCAGGACGTTAACCTCTTTACAGGTACCATCATGGACAACATCCGCTACGGTAAGCTTGATGCTACCGACGAAGAGTGTATCAACGCAGCCAAGCTTGCGAACGCCCACGACTTTATCATGGGACTTCCCAACGGTTACGAGACGGAGCTTACCGGCAACGGCTCACAGCTTTCACAGGGTCAGAGACAGCTTCTTTCGATAGCAAGAGCGGCAGTAGCCAATCCTCCTGTTATGATCCTCGACGAAGCTACATCCTCCATCGATACCCGTACCGAAGCCATCGTACAGCGCGGTATGGACAACCTTATGGAAGGCAGAACCGTATTCGTAATCGCCCACAGGCTTTCAACGGTACGTAACGCCAACGCCATCATGGTCCTTGACCACGGTCGCATCATAGAGCGCGGCACCCACGACGAACTGATAGCCCAGAAGGGCACGTATTACCAGCTGTATACAGGAGCGTTCGAACTTGAATAAACAGTAAAAGAGCCGAGAGATTTTCTCCCGGCTCTTTAGTGCAAAAGATAAGGCAGAGCTTGCAGACTCTGCCTTGTTTAGCATATTGTTATAACTTATTAAGCCAGTTCACACAAAGACCGGCCCACTGCGCAACGCTCGGAATGTTCATTGCAAGGTCGTTGTGACCGTCTGCAAGAGCAAGTCCGTGCACGCCTTCGGGAAAGAGGTGCATTTCGAAGGGAACGCCCATGGCCGTAAGCGCCTGTCCCATTGCGAAGGAATTGCGGGGGTCGTCGCTGTTGGTCTGCCAGATAAAGAAAGGAGGTGTCTCGCGGGAGATATTAACCTCCGGTGAGTAGTAGATAAGCTCTTCCTTGTCGGCAAAGAAAGGATTGCGAATTTGGTCGCTGAAAGGATCTACGAAGAATCCACCGGGTAACGCTGCAAAAGAAAATGCTCCGTATCCGAGCACTGCGCCATCAGGGCGACATGACTCACGCTCTATCGGGTCTTCCGCTGAAGGGTTACCTGCATCGAAATGCGTAGCTGCATTGCCTGATAACATTCCGCCGGCAGAGAAGCCCATGCAGATTACCTTGTCTGTTACGCTGAATTCATCCTTACGGGCACGAATAAGGCGGATGGCACGCTGAATATCGATAAGCGCATCCTTTCTGCCGTAGGGCTGAAGCCTGTAGGTAAGAATAGCGGTATTAAAGCCGTGAGCGGCAAAATACTCGGCTACGTTGAAGCCTTCGCAGCCGGTACGGGTGAGGAAGCCTCCGCCGCAGGCCACAATGACTGTGGCGCGCCGCTCGCCCGAGGCGGGCGCACCGGCTTCCTGTGCCGGCACGAACACTATCGACGGCTCCGGCTGGAGCGGAGCCCTGTCGTCGTAGCCGGGGGTCTTGCCCTCAGGCCACAACGGGGTCACTATGGGAAAGCTTTTAACAGCTTCATTCCAGGTCTTAAGATTGGTCTCCACATCCATAGAGCCATCGGGCTTACGATGCTTGGAGACATTGATAATCACGCCGTCTTTGTCGACGATTTCTTTTAACTTTAAATAATTCTCCTGATACATGATATCCCCCTGAATCTTAGATAAGGTTCTCGCCCGTAGTCTGGTCGAATACGTGGATGAGTTTGGGATTAAAGTTAAAGGTTAAGTCCTTGCCAATTGCTACAAGGTCAAGGTCTAAGTCTGCGGTAGGGATAACTGCTACGATATCGTCACCGTTAAGGTTGATGTGAAGATGAACTTCGCTACCCATCATTTCGGATACTTCAATCTTGCCGCCAAAGCCTTCGTCTGCCATGGAAATATGCACGGGGCGAACGCCTACGGTAACATCGCAAGCCTGCTGACCTTTAGCCTTAAGAGGTGCCTGATGCTTCTCATCAAGGCGAATCTTGCGGCCCTGAATCGTAATATAATATTCACCGCCTTCTACACTTAACGGAACATTGTGGAAGAAGTTAATCTGAGGTGTTCCGATAAATCCTGCCACAAATGTGTTAACAGGGTGATTGAATACTTCCTGAGGAGTACCTACCTGCTGGATGAAACCATCCTTCATAACTACGATACGGTCGCCAAGCGTCATAGCTTCAACCTGATCGTGTGTTACATATACGAAAGTAGTGTCAATCTTCTGGCGAAGTCTGATAATCTCCGAACGCATCTGTCCGCGAAGCTTCGCATCCAGGTTGGAAAGAGGCTCATCCATAAGGATTACCTGAGGGTTACGAACAATCGCACGGCCGATAGCAACACGCTGTCTCTGACCACCCGACAAGGCCTTGGGGAGACGATCGAGAATCTGCGTGATTTCGAGGGTTCTTGCAGCTTCCTGAACTTTTTCAAAAATTGTTTCTTTGCCCACTTTGGCAAGCCTCAATGAAAAGTCCATGTTCTCGGAAACCGTCATGTGAGGGTACAAAGAATAGTTCTGGAATACCATTGCAATGTTACGGTCTCTCGGAGCAATAGAGTTACTTAATGTATCTCCTATATAAAGTTCGCCGTCAGTAATTTCTTCAAGACCGGCTATCATACGAAGAGTAGTGGACTTACCGCAACCGGAAGGGCCTACGAGTACCACGAACTCTTTATCCTTAATTTCAAGGTTAAAGTCCTGAACCGCTACCACTCCTTCGTCCGTAATCTGAAGGTTGGGCACAAAGCCGTCTGCGGGAACGGGGGGCATAGCCGCTTTTTTGAGTTTTTTCTTTTTCTTCTTGATGTCATCCGCGATGGGATAAACTTTTCGGATTCCTTTTAAGGTAATGCTTGACATATTGACTCCTTCTAACCCCAAGCGGGTTACGTCTATTTTATGCTACCATTATTGCATCTTTCTTTTTCCATGCCTTGCAAATATGTAATCTCGATTTGTAAAAAAAACGAAAAGAGAATTTTTAAAGTCAATGAGTTTTTTTTAAGAGTATTGCACGGGACGATTATGTATGATAGGTGCATGAGAATGTAAAAGAAAGGACATTGGCATTATGAAACTTCAACCTGCATTGATATTCGGCGAGCATATGGTGCTCCAGAGAGATAAGGAAATAAAAGTATTCGGAACGACGGCTGTGGGCGATACAGTAACGGTTACGCTTTGTGGCGAGACGGTATCCGCACCGGCGGAGGACGGAGTATGGGAAGTCACCTTAAGTAAAAAGAACGCGTGTGACAAGACCACCATGACCATCTCCTCCAAGGTTACCGAGGAGACGATAGAATTTAAAGATGTAGCTATCGGTGAGGTATGGCTCGCAGGCGGCCAGTCCAATATGGAGTTTCTTATGAAGTTTGATTATGACTTCGAAGAGACGGCGAAGCTTCCCGATGATAATAAGTTAAGGTACTTCTGTTATCCGCAGACTGCTTTCAAAGGGTTCCTTGAGACTGAGAATAACTGTCCGAACTGGGGATTCTGGAGAAAGTGGGACGATGTTGAGAATAGGAAACAGTTCTCCGCAGTTGCAACTTATGCTGCTATGATTCTTAGGAAGAAGCTCGATGTGCCGGTTGGCATCGTAGCCTGCAACTGGGGCGGAACGCCCGCGGCTGCATGGACGAAGCGAGAGGATTTGGAAGCCAACCCCGCACTTAAGCCCGTACTTGACTGGCATGAGTCGGAGCTTGAAAAGATTAACTGGGCCAAGTACATAACCGCGAGTGACAAGAAAGCGGCGCCTCAGGATCCTCATATGCAGGAAGTTTTTGAGCGCATGATGATGGGCGAGGATATGTCCGATTTCTTTAAGAACTTTGACCCGAGCGTATTTATGCAGGCTGATTTCGTACCTTTCATGCCGGGACCGCGTTCAACCGTGAGACCTTCGGGACTTTATGAAAACATGCTTACCAAGGTTGCACCCTACACTATTCGCGGTGCTCTCTGGTATCAGGGCGAGGACGATGACGCAAGAGACTGGGCGGAGTTCTACGACGAAAGCATGAAGACCATGATTAAGAGCTGGCGTAACCTTTGGGGTTACGAGTTCCCCTTCTATCAGGTTGAGCTTGCTCCCTTCAAGGGTGTAGGTCCCACAGCAGCCAAGAAATATCCGCTTATAAGACACAAGCAGGCCAAGGCCGTAGCCGAGACCGAAGATGCTTACGATATCTGCATTCTTGATGCGGGAGAAGAGCTTAACATTCATCCCCGTCACAAGAAAATCGTGGGCGAGCGCCTGGGAAGAGTGGTAATGAAGCATACTTACGGCGATGATTCGCTTGTGGCCGACTGCCCGAGAGTTATAGGAATATCAAAAGAACCTGAAGCGATAGTGATTTCTTTTGCCAATGCCGCAGGAGGTATTGAGGTTCGAGAGGGTCTAGGGGAAGTGCTTAAGATTAAGCAGGATGGGCTCAACAAGTCATATATTCCTGAGACCGACGGTGACAAGCTTGTCCTTTTATTGAGATACGAGAATCACAAGCCTGTGGAAATAACATATTGCGAAGAGAATTTCTGCAATGCGGCGCTTTTCAATTCGGAAGGCAATCCCGTGTACGGATTTAAATTTGAAGCATAGGAGGAATAGGTAGCGATGCTTATTAAGGATGTGTTGCCGAAGGTTCAGACCCACGGCAGAGTGTTTTATGATGATGAGAGAAAGGCTTTGTTCTGCAACTGGAGTTGCTCGGGCTTTTCGGTATTGATAAAGGGTAAGAGCTTAAAGGTTAAGGTTCAGGCCTGGTCAGACCAGATTCCCGGAATGCCCGGCATGCCTACACCTCCGCCGGATTGGCCTTGCATCGGAACCGTAGTCGAGGATGAACTTGTATATCGCCATGAGTGCAAGGAACTTCCTGAGGAAGGCGAGTGGCTGACACTTTGGGAAAGTGACACGACAGTCGAAAAGGTAATTCGTGTGATTAAGATATCCGAGAACTCCCGCGGTAAGCTCGGCATTCTTGAAGTTGAAGTTGACGGAGAAATCCTTGAATATAAGCCCGAGAAGCGTCCCACCATCGAGATTGTGGGTGACTCAATCACCTGTGGATTCGGTAATGAAGCACCGAACAATTCTTTTGAATTTAAGACCTCCGAAGAAAACGGTTGGGAAGCATACGGCGCGAGAGCGGCAAGAGAGTTGGGCTACGAGTTCTCAATCATCAGTGAATCCGGCATCAGCGCGGCCAAACCCGAGCATCCTATGTTCCCGATGCATGCGATGGAGGATATTTACGGGCTTCGCGACGAGCTTTGTGACAAAAAGTTTAATAAAGAACCTGTACAATGGAATTTCAAGGAACACAAAAATGACATCGTAGTCATCAACCTTGGTACCAACGATGCCAACCCCATCAGATTCTATAGGGAGTTTGGCGAGATTGAGGGAATGGAGCAGTGGTTTAAGGCACGCTACAAGGACTTCATCAAGCAGGTGCGCGCTTGCAACGGCCCCGACACTTACATCTGCTGTACCCTCGGCCCCATGGATCAGTACCTGTACTACATTATCAGGGAAGCTGTTTCCGAACTTGTGGCAGAGACCGGCGATGTCCGCCTCATCACCTTCCAGTATGTATCCATCAACGTCATGCTGGAAGGCTACGGCGCAGCGGGACACCCCTCACTTAAGACACACGCCCGCATGGGTCGTGAACTTGCAGCCTACATCAGAAAGTACATAGGAGAACTGTAATGTTAAAAGAAAAAGCAAACGCTATATACTCAGATATCGATAACTGGCAGGCACCCGCATTAACCGACGATATGCCTAAAGGCGATATGCCCGGCGACAAGATTGCAATCGGCGAAGACCATATTAAGAAGGCTTCCAAGATATTTCCGAAATTGATTAAGCTCATTGCCGACGCAGATTCAGATAAAGTGGTAGTATCCGTTTTTGGAGGCTCCGGCGTAGGTAAGAGCGAGACTGCATCGCTTCTTGCACACTACCTTAAGGCAGCAGGCGTAGGCGTATATGTGCTTTCGGGCGACAATTATCCGAGACGTATTCCGCTTTATAATGACGCGGAGAGACTATCCGTATTTCGCAGTGCGGGCTTAAAGGGAATTGTAAGCTCCGGCTGCTACAATGATTATGCCAAAGAAGAGCTTTCCAAACTGTGGGCGGCAGAGACCGACGCAGACCCCAAAGAGAGTGCTTCCCGCGACTGGTTGTTCAGCTATCAGGCAGCAGGAAGAAGAGCACTTCGCGGTTACCTCGGAACTCCCGCCGAGCAAGATTATGATGAGATAAACGCTATTATCGAAGCTTTTAAGCATGGCGATAAAGAAATATACTTAAAGCGCATGGGTCGCAGCGAAGACGAGCGCTGGTATGATAAGGTTTCTTTTGCTGACATAAATGTCTTAATTATTGAATGGACTCACGGCGGTAACGAGAACCTTCGTAACGTGGATATACCGATTCTTCTTAACTCTACACCGGAAGAGACGAGAGAGCACAGAAGACTCAGAGCCAGAGACGGTAAAACCGATTCTGCTTTTACCACCATGGTACTTGAAATCGAGCAGGAAGAGCTTGATCGTGTAGGCAAACAGGCCAAGATTATTATGGCCAAGAGCGGCGATTTTATAGACCCTGCAACGTTTTAGGAGGATTACATGCAGACTAAGAAAATGAGTATCGGTGCGATGCTTAACGCTTATCCCGACAGCATCGGCGGAAGATTATCGGATATCGTGGACCTTCTTGATGATGAGAAGTTTAAGGATGTGTTCCGCTCGATTTATCTGCTTCCGAGTGTGTTTAATACCGATCTTGACAGAGGATTCTCTCTTATCAATTACGAGATAAGCGAAACGCTTGCTTCAAAGCGAGATATCGAGAGGCTTCATAAGATAAACATCGACCTTACGATGGACTTTATACTTAACCATATATCCGTTCTTTCGCCACAGTTTCAGGATATTATCAAGAACGGCGAAAAGTCCGAGTATAAGGATTTCTTCATCAACTGGAACCGATTCTGGGAAGGCTGTGGCACGATGACCGACAAGGGTTACATTCAGCCGGATGAAAAGTACATTAAGAACATGTTCTTTCGCAAGGAGGGGCTGCCGATTCTGATGGTTCGATTCCCTGACGGAACCGATGTACCTTATTGGAATACGTTTTATCAGAAGGTGATTTATAACGCTGTCGACCCGCTTAAACTGGTGCGCGAGTGCGGACTTCAGTATGAGACGGCGGTGCGCGTGAGTGAGATTATCAATTCGGCAGTGGCTTCGGGAAAGACTCCGGAAGATATTGATTTCACAGGCTTTGATGAGTATGCCGACAAGCTTCGGGATTACCTTCAGGCAAACCGCAGCTACCTGGGCCAGATGGACTTAAATATAAAGTCCCCGCTTGTGTGGGACTATTACAAGGATACGCTTAAGAAGCTTTCCGACTACGGTGTGTCGATAGTGAGACTTGACGCTTTTGCATATGCGCCCAAGGAGCCGGGACTTAGGAATTTCTTAAACGACCCAGGCACATGGGATTTGCTTCAGAAGATTGACGATATCGCTTCGGAGCACGCACTTACGCTTCTTCCCGAGATTCATGCAAGCTACGGCGAGGGTACTTACAAGGTGCTTGCCGACAAGGGATACATGGTATACGATTTCTTCCTTCCGGGACTTTTGATTGATGCATTCATCAGAAAGAACGGAAGCTACTTAAAGAAATGGGGCGACGAGGTTATCAATAATAACATCATGACGGTCAACATGCTCGGCTGTCACGACGGTATACCGCTTCTCGATCTTAAGGGGTTACTTCCCGAAGAGGATATTCAGAACCTTATCGATACGGTGGTTAAGCGCGGCGGTTACGTGAAAGACCTTCACGGTGCCAAGAACGTATATTACCAGGTTAACGCCACATATTTCAGTGCTCTCGGCGAGAGCGAGCAGCGTATGCTCATGGCAAGAGCCATCCAGCTCTTTATGCCGGGCAAGCCTCAGATATGGTACTTAGACCTCTTTGCAGGCAAGAACGACTACGAAGCCATGAAGCGTGCAGGCGCCGGCGGTCACAAGGAAATCAACCGCACGAACCTTTCTTTGGCCGAGGCCCGCGAACTGTTAGACAAGCCTGTAGTTAAGAAGCAGCTTGAAATGCTCCGCTTCCGCAACACCTGCCCCGCATTCACCGAAGATGCCAAGGTAACAATCAATTGCGACGGCTCCAAGATGAGCATTGTGTGGGCGAATGACAAGGCTACCGCAGGGCTGTACGTTGACTTCGAACTGGAAACATATGAAATAAAATGATAATTATGACCCTAGAGGCTAAAACCAGTCGCTGGGGTCATACTATTTTGAGTTATGTTAACCGAGCAATAAAAAGAACGAGGCAACCGCGGCTGTCTCGCTCTTTCTGTTAAAGAAACAAATTATTAAGAATGGTATTAATTCTTAGGTGTGAATCTGGGAGCTCCGAACAACGTGATTACGAAATTGTTGCTCTGAAGCTTCTCGTAGTAGTAATTGTATTTCGCCTGTTCTTCGGCGGGAATCATAGCAGTGTTGTTGTTTAAGTTGATGATGTCGAACTTGTCTGCGTATTTCTTCCAGGCGGGTCTGCCGTCGCCGTTGGGATCGCCGGTAGCTGCAAAAGAATACCAGTAGCCCTGAATGAGTTCCATGAAGTCGTAGTCGGCGCCTACCCAGTGGTAAGGGAAGAACGGATTACGCTCGCCTGAATCCACACGGCCGAATACGTAAGGCATTTCGGCGCAGTGAGGTGAGCCGTCGTTGTGTCCGCGTTCGGTTTCGTTTTCCTTGCTCATGAGCCAGATGTAAGCGTTCTTGCCGCGACCTGCGCAGAGCTCACCGATTTTGGCACTGCCAAGAAGCATGATGTCGGAAGCGATAGTGGATACCTGCTTGGCGGCTTCGATACCGTTTGTTGCAGGGTACCATTTCTTCATGTTTTCCACATTGTCGGGGAAGGCTTCCTCAAGGTATTTGTGGAACTCTTCAACAGAATACTTGGAAGCGTCTACTGCGGGGAATTCCTGAGCGCATGAGCCCATGAGTACGTCGAAATCATTAAACTCGCCCGCATCCATAATCTCTGAGTAAGGCTTCGGGATAAACTCACCGTCTACGCAGAAGGTGAAGCCAAATCCCATGGGGCCGATGCCCTTTGAACGCTGGAACTCTTCATATTTATCGAATAGTTCCCAGGTTTCTCTGGTACGAAGTTCCTCGATGCTCTTGCATCCGATGTAGTCCATGTACTCAACGCCGAGCTTTTCCATGTTCTCGCGGGGACCGGGCTGCATGAAGCCCCAGTAAATGGGACCGCTTTCGATGGATACGCGATTGATAAGACCCTTCATAAGAGGGGATGCGTGTAAGGCACCTGTTCCTGCGGCACCGCCCGACTGACCGGCAACCGTAATCCTGTCGGGGTCACCGCCGAATGCGGCGATGTTTTCCTTAACCCACTGACAAGCTTTTCTCATATCATATAGCGCGTAGTTACCGCTGGTTCCGCCTGCTTCCTTCGTTAAGTCGGGATGGGCAAAGAAACCGTAGAATCCGAGTCTGTAGTTAATGGTAACAACCACGATATCTTTTCTCTTGGCAAAACCGATACCGTCACATACTACTTCGCAACCGCTTCCGGCTACCATTCCGCCGCCGTGAATCCATACAAATACGGGAAGCTTGGCATCGGGTTCAACTGCGGGAGTCCATACATTAAGGTAAAGACAATCTTCCTCGTACTGAGAGGGAGCCATAAACTGCGGTACTCCGTGAACGTTGGCGGGCATGTCAGCCATCTCCATAACGTGCTGAACGGCAGCAGCGCTATATTGAGTGGCTTTTCTTACTCCGCGCCAGCACCCGGGATCTTCGGGTTTCTTAAAGCGACGTGCGCCTACAGGGGGAGCAGCGTAGGGGATACCCTTGAAAATTTTGACATTTTCCTTGGTATAGCCTTGGAGCCAGCCCTGTTTAACTTTAACTTTGGCATTTTCAAAATCTGTCATAGTTTCTCTCCTTTATTCAATTAATAATGTGCTAAGTACTTCTTTATACATTTTAATATGAGGGGGAATGGCAAAAGTATTAAAAAAGTGCTGTCGTTTTTTGATTTTGCTCATAAAGAGAATTTATTTAGAAATCGATGTGACATTTTTGAAAGTATACTTTTTTTGAATATGTTTTAATGGAGTTACTAAAGGAGGAGGTAGACTCTATGAAAAAGAAAATTTTAGCACTGGTTCTTACTATGGCTCTTGCTCTCACTATGATAGCCGGCTGCGGTAAGGAAACATCAAACGGAGGCGGCACTTCTACAAACGGCAAGTCAGGTTCAGGTACAACCACTACTGCAGAGCCTTCCGTAATCACACTCGACATGTCTACATTATTTATCGTACCTTCACTTGAGGCAACACAGAAGGTTGAAGACGTAATCAACGATTACCTCAAGAACACTCTTCACGAAGAGGGTTACAAGATTCATCTTAAGATTACATCTATCGGTGATTATCTTCAGAAGATTCCCATGGAACTTGCAAGCGGCGGCGACGAAGCACCCGATATAGTTCAGGTATTCTCACTTTCCGACTGGGCTAACCAGGGTTACATCATTCCTCTTGATGAGTACGAAGGAACAGAACTTAAGCCTACACTTGACTTAATCGGCAACATCGTAGGCAGCGGTAAGTTATCCGGACACCTTTACATGGTTCCCAGATACTTCGGCACAGTTCTTGACTGGAAGTTTATTTATGATAAGAACATTGTTGATGAAAGCGGCGTTGACCTCTCCAAGGTTAAGGATCTTGATACACTCGGCGATGCACTTGCACAGCTTAAGGCTAAGTATCCCGACGAGAGATTCCTCGTATATTGTGACCAGTTCAACATGCTTTACAACTCATACACCAAGACTTCTCAGGTAGGTACTTACACCGCAACAGTCGGCGAAAACACTAAACTTATCAACTACTATGAGTCAGATGCATACAAGAACGCTATTTACAAAGCATACGAATTCCGTCAGAAGGGTTATGCAGATCCCGAAGGTTCAGCTAACACCTTATCACACGATGCAGTTGTTATGAGCGGTTCTTCCAAGGGCGTTATCATGGGACATTCTGCAGACGTTGACGCAATTGCACAGATGTTCACAGAACAGAATACATACGGCGCAGAATACGGCGCAATTTCAATCGGTATTGATAACCTTGCAACAGATACACTTGGTATCGGTATTTCACACTCCTGTAAGGATCCTGCTGCAGCAGCAAGATTCATCAACCTTCTTTACACAGATGAATTCATCTGGGATACACTTATCTACGGTGCAGAAGGTCAGGACTATGAGTGGAACGAAGACCACACCAAGGCTCACTATCCCGACGGACTTGACTTTAACTCAATTCCTTACAACTGCTTATACTCCTGCGGTATGATCGGTAACGGTTTCCAGGGTATCGAATTTGAAGGCAACTCCGCAAACAGCGGTTCCGACAACGAATACGGTAAAGAGCTTATGGCTAAGGCATGGTGTCCTCCGCTTTACGGCTTCACACCTTCCACCATCAACGTAATGAACGAAGTTACTGCAGTTTCCAACGTAGTTGAGCAGTACAACAAGGTTCTTACCTATGGTGATGTTAATCCCGACGTTGAGTATCCTAAGTTCCTTGCAGCTCTTAAGGATGCAGGTATCGACAAGATTATCGAGGATTACCAGAAGCAGGCTGACGAATGGGTAGCAGCCAATAAATAAGCCCTTGTGGTTTATTAAAAACTAATAACACACGACGCGGGCAGGATGACTGTCCGCGTCTTTTATGAGTATTTGGAGAAAGAAAGCGCTATATTTATATGCGGTTTCGCCATATGCGATATAATAAAATGTAATGCATTTATCGGTACGGAGTTAAAGACAATGAAGAAATCCTGGATTAACAGGGTCATGGTTTTGCTTGCGGGAACTCTTATTACATCCCTTCTTTTTCTGGCAGTAATAACGGTTACTTACAACTCTTTCTACAGGCAGAACGTCCTTGGAGTCAACAACGGAATAGCGGCCAACTGGGCATCCTCGGTAGACAGTAGATTAAATACCATCTATGAGCATGTCTACGATCTTACTTCGTCCGTTTTTAAGAAGGCAGAGGTGCGTGCCGATTCTCCGGCCATGAACTATACGATTCAGACAGAACTTCAGAATTCATTAGATTCCAAGGTTTGGGCATCTTCGGATGTTACTATGCTTTTTGTTATGGACACCGAAAGCGATTTGTTCCTGGCTTCGGTTTCACGTGTGGTATCTTCCGGTACGAATGCTGCCATTAAATCGTTCTTAAGGGAATATGCGCCGACGGATGCGGACTCTGTTGCCAATAAAAAGTGGACGGTTATCACCATCAACAAAAGAAGCTATTACTACAAAGGCTTGAGCCTCGGAAGATATATTATCGGCGCGGTGGCGGAATGCTCTACCTTTGCGCCCGATGCTTACGGTGACAACGGCAATACCACACCCACATGCTTTATTGAGTATGACGGAGAGATTTTCTTTGGCATGGGTGATAAGGCCGTGGGAGATTTCATAGATTTCGACAAGAAGGGTGATTACTTTATAAAAGGGTACGCGGTCTCGACATCGCACCTTTCCGATTCCGACGTGGGACTTGTGTATATCACTAAGCCTCAGGGCTTAAAAATCTCCCTTAGAATTGCGTCCATGTTCATGATTGTGGACAGTGCGCTTTGTGTAGTGCTTATCGGTATGCTGTTTGTTAACCTCGACAAAAAGGTGCGTATCCCGATTAAAGAACTCGTTATCGCCAATGAAGAGTTATCAGACGGCGACCTTGATTACAGACTTGATGTTAACGACGCCGGCAGCAGTGAGTTCGAAGAGCTGTACGGAAGCTTTAACGAGATGAGTGAGAAGATAGGCAATCTTACCATCGAGTCTTACGATTTAAAGATTAAGAGAGAACAAAACCGCCTTAAGATGCTGCGTGCTCAGATGCAGCCGCACACTTTCTTAAACGGTATTACGACTATCAGTAACATGACTTACAATAAGGCTCCCGAGGAGATTCGTAAGTACATCTCCGACTTTGCGGCCTTTACAAGATATATGCTTCACACCGCAACCGACTGGACTACGGTGGAAGAAGAACTTAAACACATCGACAATTATGTAGACATGCAGAAGCTAAGATTCCCCAACAGCATCGAGTTATCCTACGATGTGCCCGAGGAAGTTCAGGCGTCGAAGGTTCCTTACCTGATTCTTTTCTCCCTTGTTGAGAATTCCTTCAAGCATGCCATGACACTTGTAAATACAATGTATGTAAAGATTTCGGGCGAGGTTTATGAAGAACCCGGGTTTAAAGGCATCCGACTTATCGAGGAGGACAACGGAAGCGGTTTCTCCGATGAAGCCCTTGAGAAGATTAACAATCCCGAGAACGACGAAATGTTTACCAAGGAGCATTTGGGACTTACCAATGTTCGTTACAGTTTGAAACTTATTTTTAACAGAGACGACCTCTTGCGTCTTTCCAACAGAGAAGACGGCGGCGCTCACGTTGAACTTTTGATTCCTTACGGAGAATATGAAGATGAAACTTTTGGTATGTGATGACGACATTTCCACAATTGACGTGCTACAAAGCAATCTCGACTGCGTGGAGCTTGGAATATCCAAGATTCTTCGCGCCTACAACGGCGAGATGGCCAAGCAGATCATAGACGAAGAAAAGCCCGAGCTCATCATCTGCGACATAGGTATGCCTATCTGCAACGGCCTCGAGGTACTTAAGTATGTCTCCGACGAGGGCCTTAACAGCGAGTTTACATTCCTTACCTGTTATGAAAAGTTTGAGTATGCTCAGATGGCCATCGAGTACGGTGTTACGGCTTATCTTACCAAGCCCTTCGACCTTGACGAGGTTAAGACCTGCCTCACAAAGATGATAGACAATCACAAGAAGAAAGAGAAAAAAGAAGAAGTTCAGAGCCGCAAAGACTCTCTTATGACCTCTGTATTCAAGCAGGCCTGCGACGGTATGCTTGGCACCAACAAGGAAATGGTGGACACCGGCCTTAAGATTAACGGCATGGGCTTTACCGCCGACAGCATCTGGCGCATCGTATACACCCGCGCCGACATTGTGGATGCCATCAAGGATGGGTGGAATAAGGAACTGCTTCTTTTTACAATAAATCGTCTGCATGATGAAGTGCTTACGAACTACGTGGGTTCCGCCCATACGGTGGTGAATTCCGACGATAGATTCATATGGAGTTTCTGCTTTGTTAAGGATGCGCCCGAGGGTGAATTGCTTAAGCAGCGTTGTGCGGCGCTTGGGGATTTTTGCGTGAATCATATGCACCTTAACCCCGTGACGCTTATAAGTGAGCCCTTCTGCTTCTATGAGACGACCTTTGTGGTGGCGCGCCTTTATGACCAGATGCGTAAGGCTAAGTTTTACCCCGGTGAGATTTTCTTTGAAAAAGAAGAATCCGGCACCGTCGGCCAGGAAGACATTGCCCTTAGCGAGAATCAGGTATTCTGGTACCTTAAGAACCGCGACGAAGAGGGTTACAGCGATTATATCGATTCCGTTCTTGAGAAGACCTACTGCTCAAGGGGCAATCTTGACAGAATCCGTAAGGAGATTACCAACCTGTTTATCACGTACTTTAGAGATAACGGTATGAGCATCAACAATATTTTCACCGACCAGCAGATTAACACTCTCGACGAGAAGGCAGGCGAAAACAGAAATTCTCTTAAAGAATACGCACTTGCGCTCTTTGAAATGCAGCAGACCAAGGCCAAAGAAGCCTTTGACTCGGAAGACATCATAGCAAGAGCCAAGCGTTACATAGACGAGCACTTCAGGGAAGATATAGACCGTAATGATGTGGCGGCGGTTATATTTGTTACGCCCAATTACCTCTCCAAGCTGTTTAAAAACAACATGAACATGAATCTGAGAGAGTACATTAATCAATTAAGAATCGAGGAGTCGAAGCGCCTTCTTTTGTCGACAGACTTATCTGTCAGCGAGATAGCGACGCAGGTGGGATATTGCAATATTTCATACTTCTCGACTGTCTTCCACAAGCTTATGGGTGTGGGCCCCTTTGAATGGAGAAGTGCGGGGGAAGAGGTTAAATGAACGTAAAAGAACAGTTTAAGGCAGACGTTGAAAGATACAAACGACTTAAGACGCGAGGCGAGAAGGCCGCATTTGTGTGGGACTACTACAAGTATCCCCTTATTGCAATCGGCACTGCGCTTGTGATTATAATTCTTGTGATTCTTAACAATATCGGGCGCGTCAAGACTTCCATGTACATGGTAATGGTCAATTCCGACGCGGCCTATGTGGAATGCGATGATTCCGGCATTCAGGCGATTTTGGAGCGCTCTGATTATGAAACCGGCGGGAAGAAGATAGAGATTAACGCTTCCTACACTATCGGTTCGCAGGGCAGCACCACTTCGGATATGGAGACGATTCAGGTGCTTAATGCGCTTTTCTCCATAAGCGATCTGGATGTGTATGTGGCCGACCGGACGTATTTTGATTATTTTGCGGACAGGGACGGCTACGCGGATTTAAGTCTTCTTATCGACAAGGAACTTTTACAAAAGTGGGAAGATAACCTTTATTACGTTGAGAACAGCGCAGGTCAGCAAGTGCTTGCGGGCATCATTCTTCCCAATGAGTCAGTCTTTCACAAGGCCGGATACTACCACGACGAGGCGATTCTCGGAGTAGTGGGGCGGGCCGACAATCTTGAGGCTGCAGTTGCCTTTGTCACGGAATTTTTAAAAGGTGCAAATTAAAAATTCGAGTGTACTTTTTTTAATGTGACAACATTCTTAAGCAGTTAAACTAGTATCATCAGATGGATTGCAAAGGAGTGGGTTTATGTCACCGACTAACAATAAGAGCGCATCGGAATTTGATAACGTTCTAAAACAGCAAAAGAAAAGTGCGCGCAAAGCAAGATTTAAAACAGATCTTCCGCTATATCTAATGATGGCCCCGGGTCTTATATACCTTATCGCCAATAACTACATACCGATGTTCGGTATTTTACTTGCGTTTAAGCGTATCAATTACTCGGTGGGCATTCTCAAAAGTCCATGGGTTGCGTTCGATAACTTCGAATACCTCTTTAAGACCAAAGATGCTTTCATAATGATTCGTAACACACTTTGCTACAATGCGGTGTGGATTGTGATGGATATTGTGATTGCGGTATTTATCGCTATTTGCATGAACGAAATAGCGCAAAGAAGGATTGCGAAGGTGATTCAGCCCATTATCTGCTTCCCTTCAATGGTTTCGGCAGTTATTCTTTCGTTCCTTGTATATGCATTCTTAAGCCAGAGCTACGGATATTTGAACGCCACAATCTTTAAGGACAACCCCATTGCGTGGTATACCACAGCTTCATATTGGCCGATTATTCTTACCATAGTTCATATATGGCAGAGTGCAGGTCAGAGCTCGGTAATTTACATGGCAAGTATCGGCGGTATCGACAAGGGCTTATATGAGTCCGCAAGAATCGACGGTGCTACCAAGAGAGAGCAGATTAAATACATTACACTTCCTCTCTTAAAGCCCATGATTATCATGCTTTTACTCCTTTCAATCGGACGAATTTTCAACTCGGACTTTGGTCTGTTCTATCAGGTACCTCTCGGAAACGGTATGCTTTACGAGACCACCCAGACCATCGATACATTCGTATACCGAGCATTGATACAAAGTAACAACGTCGGACAGTCATCCGCAGCCAGCGTATTCCAGGCTGTAATCGGTTTCGTGCTTGTTCTTTTGTCCAATGCACTTGTTCGTAAAATAAATCCGGAGAACTCATTGTTCTAAGGGAGGATAGCTGTGAAAAAGAAAAATAACAACAAAATTAAGTTAATGAAGGGTGAGCGCGGATTCCATTATATGGCCCTTATTATCATGATCCTTATGATGTTATTCTGCGTGATACCGTTAATCCTTATGTTCTCGGTTTCTTTGTCCAGTGAGAATTCCCTGGTACATGGCTACAGATTCATACCGGATGAGTGGTCGCTTAACGCTTACCAGTACTTGTGGGCTAAGAGAGTTACCATCGCAAGAGCATACGGACTTACAATTTTAGTTACCGTTGTGGGTACCATCGCAAGTTTGATTATGACTTCGATGTTTGCTTATCCGCTTTCACGTAAGGACTTTAAGCCTCGTAACGTGTTTGCATTTATCTTGTTCTTTACCATGCTTTTCAACGGTGGTATGACTGCTTCCTACATGGTATGGACGAGACTGTTCCACATTAAGGATACTATCTGGGCATATCTGCTTCCCGGCGGTCTTATGGGCGGTATGAACGTTATGCTTGTAAGAAACTACTTTAACGCAAATATCCCATACTCGATTATTGAGGCGGGACGTTTGGACGGAGCAAGAGACTGGACCATTTACTCAAAGATTATGGTGCCTTTGTCTAAGCCCATTATGACCACAATCGGCCTTTTTGCCGCACTCGGATACTGGAACAACTGGACCAACGGTCTTTATTACATCGGTAACCCTAAGCTGTATACAATCCAGGTATACCTTAAGAAGCTTATGGACAGCATACAGTTCTTAAAAACAACGGATCTTTCCAACGAAGCGGTTATGCTTGCGCAACGTAACCTGCCTACGGAATCTGCCAGAATGGCGGTTGCAATTATCGCGCTGATTCCTGTACTTGCGATTTATCCTTTCATTCAGAAAGAGCTTATCAAGGGTATGGTCATCGGTGGTGTAAAGGGTTAATGCATAGAACAGGAGAGTTACGATGAGAGAAAGAAAACCTTTTGAAACTGCTCGACCTGAAGAAGTGGGTATCAGCAGTAAACTGATTCTTGAATATATCGAGAACCTTGAAAAAAGTCAGACAGAGATGCACGGTCTTATGATTATGCGTCACAACAAATTGATTACGGAAGGCTGGTGGGCTCCTTTCGGACCCAATGTCCGTCATGGGCAGCAGAGCCATACGAAGACTTATGCGGCTACGGCTGTAGGTATCGCTTATACGGAAGGCTTACTTAAGCTTGATGAAAGATTAATCGATATCTTCCCCGATGAGTCACCCGAGAACCCCAGCGAGAATCTTAAGCTCCTTACGGTGAGAGATGTTCTTTGTATGGGTTGCGGTATGGATACCATGCCTTTTAATTCCGAGCACTGGATTAAAGATTTCATGCATACACCGGTCAATCACAAGCCCGGAACCACATACATGTACAATTCCACAGGTTCCACGCTTCTTGGCGCAATTGTGCGTAAGAAGACAGGCCTCGGACTTCATGAGTACTTAACACCCAGGCTCTTTAACAAGATCGGTATCAATCCCGACAACCTTCGCTGGATGTGCATGGCAGATGGTATGGAAGTAGGCGGTGGCGGATTGTTCTGCACTACCGAAGATAACTTCCGTCTTATGAAGCTTTATGCCGACGGCGGTGTATGGGACGGCGAGAGAATCCTTGCCGAGGATTACGTCAAACTTGCTACCACCAATCAGAATGATTCGGCTACAGAGTCTATCAATAACCCTGAGGCTTCCGATAACTTCTTGGGATACGGCTTCCAAATCTGGATGTGTAAGCCTAAGAACGCGTATCGCGCCGACGGTGCTATGGGACAGTTTTCTATCGTGCTTCCCGACCAGGATATGGAGATTTCCATTACAGAGACCGCAGTGGGCGCTCACTGGGCACAGAGCACCCTTAATATTACATGGGACTTTATTGAAAAGATTAAGAGTGAAGGTCCTCTTCCCGCAGATGATGAGGCTTTCGCAACTCTTCAGAGAAAACTTGCGCGCTTAAATATCGGTAACCCCGAGTGTCAGCCTTTCAGCCCTACGGTAGAGAGGGTTTCAGGCAAGCGCTTTAAGCTTGACAGCGGAGTATTTACTCCTTTTGCAGGCAATTTTATGATAGGCACCAAGGCAGACGGCATCACAGAATTCTCCCTCGATTTCGATGATTATGGTCTGGTATGGGATTTTGTTACCGCGTCGGGCAGAGCGGAGAGGATACGCTTTGCTACGAGCGGAACAAGGTTTTCAAATCTTTTGGGTAAGCCTTCCGACTTAACTCAGCTTTATCTCGGAGATGCATTCTGGAAAGAAGAGAATGTGCTTGTAATGCACGGAAGATGGTTGGAGACATGTCTTGAAGATGTCTACACCTTGACGTTTGACGGAAATAAAGTCACAATAGAAGCAGATAATAATTCTGCTTGGAAGTTCGGTGAACCGGAGCCTATTGTGGCACATATGAAGTAATTATTTGAAAGTGGCGGCCCACCCTTTGTTGCGGTGGGTCGTTTTCTTTTACCGGGAGATATTAATGCAGTATAACAGCCCTTTTGTTAAGATACTTGAGACAATTGCAAATATGCTTATTGTGAGCTTCTTTTGGATAATTTTCTCGATACCCATCGTGACAATTGTTCCGTCGACGGCTGCGCTTTATCATACTACGAATAAAGTGATATTCGGACCCGGGCGCGGTAACGGTGTGTTTAAGTGTTTTTGGGACACCTTTAGGGAGAATTTGAAGAAGGGGCTTCTTTTGTCGCTTATCATTGTGGTGGCGCTTGCGTTTATTGCGGAGGGGCTTTGGACTGGGTATCAGTTGTTCAGAGTGAATGTGTTCGGCATGCTTTATATGATTCTCGGAGTGTTAATTACGATTGCGATTGTGCCTGCGATGACGTATGTGCCGGTGATGCTCTCAAGGTTTGATGCGCCGGTGTCGACGATTATAAGACTGGCGTTGTATTTTTCGCTTAAGAAGCCTTTGATGAATGTGTTAAGCATTGTGTTAATCGGTTTCTTTGCGTTGTGTCTTGAACTGTTTCCGCTTTCGATTATGATTACGCCTGCACTGTATGCGGATTTCTTGAGGCCTTTTATGGAGAAGAGTCTTAAGAAGTTTATTGAAGAGAATGTGGATATGGGCGAGTCGGAGGAGGACGATGAAGGCTCAGACGATTCGGACTCGGGTGACGGAAGCTCGGTTGCCGGCGAAGATGAGAAGGAGGAAGAGTGATGGCTGATATCAGACTTGAAGATGTTACCGTGATTTATCCTTTTCAGAAGGTGTCGGGAATATTCGGGCGCAAGCATAAGAAGGAGATTCTCGCTCGTCAGAAGGCGATGCCTTACACGTCCAATGAAGGTGTTGTGGCGTTGCAGCATTGTTCTTTTGCCGTTAAGGAAGGAGAACTGTTAGGAATATTGGGGCCGTCGGGTTCGGGAAAGAGTACGATACTTCGCGTGATTGCGGGGCTTGAAGTGCCGCCGCTTGGGAGTGTGTATTTCGGAGACAAGGACTGCACGGATATGAAGCCCGAGGACAGGGATGTGGCGATGGTGTTTCAGAATTATGCGCTGTATCCCAATCAGACGGTGTTTAAGAATATTGCTTTTCCGCTTGAGGTTAAGCATATTCCGAGAGAAGAGATTAAGGAGAAGGTTGAGAAACTTAGCGTACTTCTTGAGATAGATGATAAATTGGAGAGTCTTCCGCAGGAGCTATCGGGCGGTGAGAGACAGCGTGTGGCAATTGGGCGTGCGCTTATCAGGGAGCCGCAGGTGCTTCTTTTGGACGAGCCGTTTTCGAATCTGGATCCGCAGATGCGTGAGAAGCTTCGTACGTGGCTTAAGAAGCTCCATAGTTCGATTAATACGACGATTGTGTATGTTACGCACGATCAGTATGATGCGATGGCGCTGTCGGACAGAATTATTGTGATAAAAGACGGTATTATTATGATGGATGATACGCCGATTAATGTGTACAATAATCCTGCCAATGAGTTTGTGGCGGAATTTTTCAGAAACAATAAGTAGTTATGGGAGGTTATAGGTATGAACAGACCGTTAAAGATTAAGGGACTTACCATCAGGAATCGTATTGCGGTGCCGCCGATGGTTTGCTTTTACTGGACTGATGACAACGGTTACGTGTGTGAGAAGAACATCGAGCACTATCGCGCTTTGGCCGAGGGCGGCGTGGGCCTTATAATTGTTGAGGCGACCGCTATTACCAAGCGTTCCCGTCTTGCGAATACCGAGCTTGGTATCTGGGAAGATGGACAGATTGAAGGGCTTAAGAAGATTGTCGATGTGATTCATGCAGGCGGAGCCAAGGCTTTTATTCAGCTTCTTCATGCCGGCGGTAATGGTATTGACAAGGAGGCGGATGCGCCGAGCGATATGGTGTATCGCAAGGTTAACAATGCTCATGAGATGAGTAAAGAGCGCATACGCGAGACTATAGATGATTTCGTGGCAGCAGCGCTTCGTGCCGAGAAAGCAGGCTTTGACGGTGTCGAGCTTCACGGATGCCACGGATATTTGATTTCGCAGTTTTGCAACAGCCGTAACAATTTCAGAACCGATGAATATGGCAAGGATAAGGCATTATTTGCCCGTGAGACTCTAAAGGCCATCAAGGAGGCTTGCAGCGACGATTTTGTGGTCGGTATCAGACTTGGCGCGTTCGAGCCTACGCTTGAGGACGGTCTTACGAATGCCCGCTTCATCGCTGATTGCTGTGACTTTATCGATGCTTCATACGGCGGGGATTGCGATGCTTATGCGCCCGAGGGCTTTAAGTGCTCAGGTGCTGTATACGGTGCTTCGGAGATTAAGAAGATTCTTCCCGATATGCCCGTCTTCGGTGTTCACAATATCAACAGCAAAGAGGATATCGAGAACGCTCTTGCTACAGGTATCGATATGGTCGACCTTGGCAAGGCGCATCTTGTAGATCCTGCTTTTGCCAATCATGTCTTGAATGGGGAGCCTTACGGCCAGTGCCTCCACTGTAAGGACTACTGCCGCTGGAACCCTTGGGAGATGGCAGACCCCAATAAGAAATGTCCCGGGGCTATTAAGTTTGCCAATTCTCAGAAGAAGTAATTGCAGGCTTTAAAAAACTGTTTGATATTGTTCGGCGAAGAAAAACCGTTTTTACGGTTTTTCTTCGCCACTTTTTATATAGCTACGAGCTAAGCGACTGCTGTTGCTGTCGGTTTGGCGAAGATATAGAACATTTCTCGAAAAATCTTCGCCGGGGTGAGACTGCGTGACCTGCCTAAGCATTGTTAAAGAAGCAAAAGAACAATATTAGAGTCGCAATAAGCCGAATCATACTTAAATAGCTATAAAAGTAAAGAAAATGTTGTGGCTTTTAGCCGTTTATTTGCCGGTGAAGAAGACAGAGTAATAACAGGGGAGAAAAGGTGGCAAATTATAGCCGCAAAGGATGTAAGAAAGCGAGTAACGGCTATAAAAACAGTGCTTTTTCGGCCGAACAGAGAGTTTTAAAGAGGCATAGGCTATAAAAGGAGTAAAACCATATATACTTTATAGCTTTCAAAGAAATGGCAAAAGAAATTTGGCTATAAAAAGAGGAATAGCAAAGATTATTATTGCTGAGCATGAACAGGGAGAAGGTTTTTGTACGAAAAAAGAAAGAAAAGAGCACGGAATTATAGCTAAAGGGACTCGTGACAATTTAGAAGAGGCTTTGTGCAAAACCGGCTTCCCGAAATGAATCGGGAAGCCGGTAAATAATTGCAGTAAGAAATGCCGAAACCGAGCTACTTCACTTCAACCTGAATCTCAGCGCTGCCGCATGACTCGGAGGAGATGCGGAGAGTGCAGGTACCGGAAGTGTAGCCGGAGCGGAGAACTGCGGCGGCACGGCCTTTGAAGGAAACCGTGGCGGGAGCGGTGTAGAACTCGTCGGTTACAGGATTGCCGGAGCCGAAGCCTGCCAGTTCTGCGGGGCCGGTAAGCGAAGCTTCGAGAGAAACCGAAGCATCGGGAACCAAAAGTCCATCTGAGTCCAGAACTTCCACATTGACGAATACGCAATCGTGGCCGTCGGCGACGATACAAGGCTTTTCGGATGTGATGCGAAGAGAAGCGGGAGCGCCGGTTGTCTTAAGAGTGTCGCGGCTGACTTCGCGGCCGTCTTTGTAGCAGACTACCTCAAGGGTGCCGGGCTGATACTCGCACTCAAACTTCACTGAATTCGGGTAAGGACGTTCTTTGGAAATTGCCTTACGACCGAGGCTCTTGCCGTTTAAGAAAAACTCTGCTTCATCGGCACTTGAAAAAACATATACCTCTATGGGCTTGCCTTCGTAACCTTCGTAATTCCATGACTTCAATAAATCGGGGAAGCCCCAGAAACTCATTACTTCTACCTTGCCGAAATTTTTAGGGTGAAGGGCGTAGAGATGAGCTGAGGTGCTGCCGAAGGCCACACTTCTGTAAGCGCCCTGGGGACGCATATTGCCTGTGATGTCGAAATCCGCATCATTGGAGGTACGCCAGGGGAAGGGGGATGTGGTGCCGGGCATCAATTCCCAAGGCTTGTAGGAGGCTACGGGGTCGGAAGGGTCTACGTAGACTGCTTTGCCGAGGCCAGCTTCACCGATGTAGTCCCATGCAGTCCAGGTGAATTCGCCGAGTACGTAAGGAAGACTTTCCACGAGGGGCCATCTGTAGCCGATTTCTCTGGGATAGTTCTCGGAACCCATCATAACACGATGGGGGTACATTTCATGGTCTTTTTCGTATAAATCTTCCATGTAATTGTAACCTACGACATCAAGGCCGTTGGTGAAAGGCTCGGAATTGTCCTCCCAAAGGGTCTTAAAGAAATCGCCTGCTGCGTTCTGGGCATTGTTCTGGTCTTTGGCCAGCTTGTCGTCGAGGCCGCTCCAGTAAGAGCAGATACCGTTGCTGACGGGTCTGGAAGGGTCCAAAGAACGCATCTTCTCAGCCAGACGTGTAGCGGTGGTGTAACCGTTTGCGAGACCGCCTCGCTCGGGAATTTCATTGCCTGTAGACCATATGATTACGGAAGGATGTGACCTGTCGCGACGTACAAAGGCAGTCAGGTCTTTCTCCCAGTTTGTCTCAAAATATTCACTGTAACCACCGCTTCTTTTGGCAATATTCCAGCAGTCAAAAGCTTCATCGAATACGTATATACCCACTCTGTCGCAGGCTTCGATGAGAGCGGCGGACATAGGATTGTGGGTGGTACGGATAGCGTTAAAGCCAAGTTCTTTCATCTTCCTAAGCTTACGTGCCTCGACTTCGTACAAAGAAACCGCGCCCAAAAGCCCGTTATCGTGGTGGAGGCAGCCACCGCGCAACTTAACGGTTTTGCCGTTAACGCGAAGTCCGTGAACAGCATCAACCGTAACGGTGCGAACACCGAAAATCGTCTCGGCTTCATCAACAGTCTGTTCCGAATCTGCCACAAAGTGAGTGCGGAATTCGCCGAGATCGGTAACCGTAGCCTTAACCGTGTAAAGATTGGGCTTTTCGGCACTCCAGAGAACAGGATTCTTAAGGCTCAATGCCAGGTGAGCATCCTCACGCTTGCCGGCGTTAACCTGAATCACGCTTGAAACGGTTTCGTCAGCAACATCGGCCCCTTCTTTGTAAAAAGAAAGGGTAACCTTCACGAGGCGATTCTTAACTGTACTGTTAACAACGGTAACAGCACCGTCAATAAAAGCGTATCCGTCGGAAAATTCACGTGTGTATACGAAAATTCCATCATTGTCGATATGAACCTTGGGACCGTGGCAGAGCTTAACACCCCTGAAAAGACCGAGGCCCGGGTACCAGCGGGAACCGGGACGAATGGGTGTCTCGGTGTTAACGGTGATACGGTTCTTCTCGCCGAAGGTGATAACGTCGGTCAAATCCGCGTAGAAAGGCGAATAGCCGTAGTGGGAAGCCGCAACCTTGTAACCGTTAATGTCTACGCTTGCGGTAGTCATGGCACCGTCGAAATAAAGTCCCACGGACTCATTCTCCCATTCCTTGGGGAACTCGATAAATTTGGTGTAACTTGCAAGACCACCCTCAAAATAACCGCAGTCCACACTCGCGGGTGCATCAGGCTTAACCTGAGTGGATATCATGGCATCATGAGGAAGATTCACCTCTGTGCCGGGTGCCTCTGCCAAAAAGTAAGCGTCAAGATACCCTCTTCTGAAAGTCCAGCTTTCATCAATACATAATTTTTTCATATCGTAACCCTCGTAAAAGAAAAACTTATAAAACGATTTACTAAGCATTATAGAGACATTTCCCGCTATTTGCAACATCATAAATCCGACATAAATCGTCCGATTTGGACGAATACGCGAAAGTAGGACATTTTATTCTTTTTTTATTATAGTTTCGTAATTAAGTTAATCGATTAAGTACCGCTTATGATATAATCATTGGGAAACCTTATTGCGGTTAATTGGATTTTGGTACACTTATCTGTGGTTATAGAAGGGATTTGATACTTTGTTAGAGAGTAAGAGATTTAAAAGAAGAGTGGCTGCCGCAATCATCATTGCGATGCTTGCTCTTGTCAGCTTTGTCTTCATCAGGGGACAGTATGAAGATACAAGAATAATACATGAGACCACAAACGACGGCGGCATTACCTGGTTTACCGAGGATGGCGCTGTAGTTGACTTTCCGCTTTCCGTAAAGGGTAAGAAGGGTGAGCCTGTTACCATAAGAAGTACACTTCCCACCGTAATACCGGATAAATGGGCGATGGAGTTTCTTTCGCTGTATGCGGCGTGTGAGGTCAGGGTTAACGGCGAGGTTATTAATTCTTACGGAACGGTTCTGCCGCTTCCTTATGGCCAGCTTATCGGCAACATACGTGTCATCACGGAACTAAGGCCTTCCATGGCCGGCAAGGAAATTACGATAACGTTTACGCCCTATTACAATATTCATATGGATGTGGCAGGCGTAAGCTTTGGAAGCATTGCGGCCGTTAAGTACAGCATCGCCGTAGAGAACATGGTTCGCATGGCTGTGGTAATCAGCCTACTGATTATACTTATGATAGGTATAGGTCTGACCATTTACCAGGCGCGAGAGAAGAACGCGGCGGGATTCTCACTGTTTTCCAATTTCTGCTTCTTTACAATGATAGTAATCCTGTGGGTAATCTGCAGCTCGGATATGCCGCAGTTTTATACAAGTGCCAATGAAGCCGTGGCGCTCATATCATTCTTAAGCCTTGCATCCGTAGGTATTCCGTACCTTGGATTCTGCGCGCAGGTACTTAAGCGCGGCTCGCGCATCTGTGAAGTTCTGGGAATCGCGGGCTGGATTCTTCCCGTTATTAATATTATCGGCTTTTGCGCCAACCTTTTCGATCCGCTTGAGGTGCTGATTCTTTCGCACTTATACATTGGCGGCGCGGCTGTGCTTACGCTTATACTTGCCTTCCTTAATCAAAGAGGCGGCGCCGAGACGAAGATTTTGCTTACAGCCACCGTCATTATTTCACTTGGCTTCTTCGTGGGCGTGGGCTTTTACTACATAGCACCTTCACAAGGTTACGCCGGAACGGTTGTGGGCCTTGCCATGGTTGCCTTCGTGGCGACACTTTTCGTGCTTGTCCTAAACCGCCAGATTACCTATGTCCGCGAAAGAAAATACCTCGACACCTACAAGGAACTTGCCTACCGCGATATGCTCACGGGTCTTAACAACCGTGCGGCCTTCGATAAACTTTTCAATGAATTGCCCGATAAATATGAAGAGGGTACAGAAATCACACTCTTCATGTTCGACCTTAACAACCTTAAGCACGTTAACGACGAACTCGGCCACATCGAAGGCGACCGCCTTATCAAAGAAATGTCCGAGTGCCTTGATAAGACCTTTAAAAACGTCGGTACTTCCTACCGCCTCGGCGGCGACGAATTTGCAGCCGTAGTAGTAGGCACGCGTAAGAACCCCGACAAACTCTTACGTGAATTCGACAGCAACGTCGAATACTGTAACATCATTAACAAAGGAAAACTTTCCGCTGCCAAAGGCTATTATCAGAAGCCGCTTACCAAGACAGCTTCTTTTGCCCGTGACCTCTACCGCTACGCGGACCAGGCCATGTACGCCGACAAGCAGCGTCGCAATATCAAACAATGAGAATGGAGTAACACTATGCCAAATCCTGCAGACATCATGAAACTTATGGGGATGAAGAATAAATTTGAATCATCCCATCCGAAATTTGTATCATTCATCAAGGACGTAGCCTCCCATGGCATCACCGAAGGCGACATCCTTGAAGTAACCATAACCCGCCCCACCGGCGAGAAAACCACCGCCAACCTTCGCGTCACCGCCGACGATGTTGAAATGGTTCAAGACCTCAAGAACCTCCGCTGATAATTGGCTGCTTTGACGCGATTCCTTGAGGGCAAAAGGCTTCCCCCAAAACCCTCTCCCGCTTCAATCTCGCGTAGCGGCCGGCAGACGCTCCGTATAGACTGCGGTCTGCCCTACGCAAAAAGTGGTGCTTGAGGGACAGCACGACACTTTTTTGCAACTCAAACAATCGTGTTTTCGTGCATAAGCGGCTTAAAATACAGCCGCTAAGCGCCGACGCTGCGATAGAGTTTTGGCGAAAGCCTTTTGCCCTCAACGAATCGCTGCTTATCATATAAGGCGAATGTTTTAACATATACAAGGGCGCAGTTGACGGATTATGTCGGTTGCAAGGTATGGGAAATAGAAAACTATAGAGAAAAATAAAAATTTTTTTCAAAAAAGACTAAAGTATATAAAAATTCTTCCGATAAATGTAGTAGAGAATTAGAAAAAGCATGTAAATGCGAAGGAGGAACTTATGCGTATAGAAGCTTATACACAGGTTCAGCAACTCTATAATTCCGCTAAGGTACAGAAGGATGCAAACATAGCTAAGAAAGGACAGACCGACCAGGTTCAGATCTCTTCAATGGGTCTTAACATCCAGGCTGCAAAGGCTGCTGTTAAATCTGCTGAGGACATCAGATTTGATAAGGTTAATCCTATTAAGGAAGCTATTGCTAACGGTACCTACAGCGTGAGTGCCGAGTCATTTGCTGACAAATTATTGGAGAAATACGAGTCATTGCGTTAGGGAGGCTTAAGTGGCAAGTCTTATTGATACTCTTACTGAAGTTCTAAATGGGGAAGACAAAGAATATCAGAAGCTGCTCGACCTCTCTAAGAGCAAGACCGATGTCATCGTACGAGGTGACCTGAACGCACTTTCTGTGATTACGGATAAGGAGCAGGAAGTAGTGGGCAGGATCCAGGCGCTTGAACATCAGCGCACTTCTACCATGACGGAAATCGCTAAAATCCTAAACACGGACGTTTCGGGACTTAAGCTTGATGTACTTATTGATTTACTGAAAAAGAAACCCAAGGAACAAAAAGCTTTAGCGCTGATTCATGACAGACTTCATGTAACGCTTTTTGAGATGAAACTCATAAATGAGCGAAACGATGAACTTATTAAGAGCGCCATTGAAATGACCAATTTCAATTTAAACCTCTTACAGTCGGCGCGCAAAGCACCTGAAACTGCCAATTACAACAGAGGAGCATTTAATGTCGGGAACGTTCTCGGCGTGGAATCCGGCTCCTTTGATGCGAAACAATAAAATCCCATCCGCCACCCTGTGGCGGATGATTTGCACAAGGGGGTAACCTTTAGTGCAGCGTAACACTCGGAGGATTTAAGCAATGCCGTTAATGGGAAGCGTTTACGTGGGAACCTCAGGATTACAGACATCCCAGAATGCCCTTAACACAACTGCACATAACCTGTCCAATATGGATACCACAGGATTTGTACGTCAGCAGGTATTGCTTGGTGACAGACTTTATAATACCCTTCAGAAGGGCTCGGTCAACGTATCGGCTCAGCAGGTGGGTCTTGGTGTTACGTATGAAAAAGTCAGACAGGTTAGAGATTATTTCTTAGACCAGTCGTACCGTAAAGAAAACGGTAGGGCTTCTTTCTATTCGAGCCAGTACGAGGCTATGAACGAAGTCGAAGACCTCTTAAACGAGCTTAACGACGACGCAAGCTTCAACCATGCAATGACCAATTTCTGGTCTACTCTTCAGGAGCTGGCTAAGACTCCCGACGATACCACAGTACAGAGAATGCTCATCCAGAACGCGCAGAGCTTTCTTACCAATGCAAGTCAGGTGTATCAGGGACTTATTTCCTACCAGAATGAATTAAATACTCATATAGGCGAAAAGGTCGACCGCATCAACGAACTCGGCAGACTCATCATGCATTACAATGACGAGATCCGTAAAGTTGAGGTGGGCGGCGTTGAAAGCGCCAATGACTTTAGAGACGCAAGAAACCAGGCCCTTGATGAACTATCAGGCCTTGTAAATATAGAATATAGCGAAGACGTATACCACACAGTAAGCGTACGAGTAGAAGGCATGGAGTTCATTAATGCCGAGTCTATAAACACTATTGAGCTTTATACCGATGCCAAGACCGGCTTCTACACACCTTATTGGAAGATGAACGCTGTATGGCGTATCAATGACGAAGGCGTCGAAGAGCTCGACTTAAGCCGTGCTTTCGTATATAACACAGAAAAACTCGTATCCGCAGAGAATGACACCGATATCGGACAGCTCCGCGCGATGCTCTACATAAGAGGCGACAAGATTGCCGACTATACGGACATCCCCGTAAAGCCTGAAGTTCCCGAGAATAAGATGGAACGAGATCCTTCCACCGGTACCGACAGATACAGATTCGGAGACGAATACTTTGATTCTTATGCCGATGCGGTTGACGCGTACCAGAAGGCTTATGATAAATATACCAAGAAGGTCGATTACTATAATCACACGGTTGCCCAGTCCGTTTGTATGAACGTTCAGGCCGAGTTCGACCAATTAATCCATAACGTAGTTACCGCAGTCAACGGAGTACTCAAGGATGCCTATGACAAAGCTGCCGCAGAAGGTAAGGTTTACATGGCAGACGACGACGGTTCACCTCTTGAAATCTTCATGAGAAAAGAATGTACCGATTACACCTGGAACAGTACCACCAACACTTGGGACTATACAGAAGAAAATATCGAGGACGATTATCACACAGAGACTCTTTACTCGATTTCAAACCTGATTATTAACCCTCACCTCTTAAGAGAAGCGGGTAAGATGAAGTTCAGACTTGACGATAAGACCGTAGATTACGAGACAGCTAAAGCCCTCATAGATGCTTTTGACGCAGACATCTACGCTCTTAACCCTAATGTAACCACAAGATGCTCCCTTAACACCTACTATACGAACCTCGTGTCTCAGGTAGCCAATTCCGGAAGCGTCTACAGAAATATAACGGAAGCACAGACCATTACAATGACCAGTATCGATGCCGCAAGAGAGCAGATACTCGGTGTATCTTCAGACGAAGAGCTTTCGAACATGATAAAGTTCCAGAACGCCTTCAACGCAGCGAGCCGATACATCAACGTAATCGATACACTTCTTGATAACATTATCAACAACTTAGGATAACGTAGCCCCGTAGATTCTTTCTTTTGCCGAATCTGAAAGGAGACATACATGCCTTCACAATTTTTTGGATTAAACACAGCATATACAGGACTTCTTGCAGCCAATGCAGGTCTTAATACCACAGCCAACAACATCTCGAACTCCGAGACCAAGGGCTACAGCCGTCAGCAGGCCGTCCAGGAAGCCAACAGAGCGCTCCGCACCTACACCTCGTATGGTTCGGCCGGTGCCGGCGTAGACACCATCGCTATTGAGAGAATCCGTGACGAGTTCTACGACTCCAAGTACTGGGACAACAACACCAGACTTGGAAGCGCCGATATCAAGGCTTACTACACTAAGTCTATCGAGAACTACCTTCAGGATACAGACCAGATTGCAGGCTTTAACACCGCATATAACCTTATGTTTGACGCACTGGAAGAACTGCAAAAGAACGCGGGTAACGCTTCCGCCAAGTCACAGTTTGTAATGTACTCTCAGTCACTCTGCGACTACTTTAACGGTGTTTCGGGCCAGTTATCCGAGCTTCAGAAGGATATCAACCAGGAAATTAAGGATACGGTATCGGAGATTAACTCAATCGCCGAGCGTATCGCTACTCTTAATAAACAGATTAACGTTATCGAGCTTACAGGCGCACGTGCCAATGAGCTTCGAGACAAGAGAGCGCTTCTTATCGATGACCTTTCTCAGTACGTAGACGTTAAGACTACAGAGATGCCTATCAAGGACACCGCCAACAACTTAGATACCGGCGCCACAAGATTTATTATCGAAATAGCGGGCAACCAGCTTCTTGTTGATAATACCGATTTCAGAACCCTTTCCTGCGAAGCAAGAGAGATTAATGAAACCATTAACCAGTGCGATGAACAGGGACTTTATGAAATAGAGTGGAACGACAGCGTACGTTTCGACCTTTACAATCCCCTTATCGGCGGTAAGCTCCAGGGACTTATCGAGCTTAGAGACGGTAACAATACCGAGAACTTCAGGGGTACTGTTGAAACCGTTAATGTTACGGAAGGAATCGTGAAGGTTAAAGCTACCGAAGATTATCTTTTTGACATTAACAAATGTACACTTTCCCAGCACGGCGGCAAGATAAGCCTTGGCTCGGAAGAGTATTATTACTCCGATTGGACATATTCTTACGATAAGGATACCAACGAGTGCTACTACGAATTCAAAATTGACAAGAACTACGGCGAATGTGTTCTTTCGCCTTCAAGAATAGGCAAGGACGCAGAGGTAGGTCCCAGCATCGATTACCAGGGTATTCCTTACTATCAGGAGCAGTTAAACGAATTCGTAAGAACCTTCGCTCAGACCTTTAACCAGATTCTTACCCAGGACGGCGCGGTAGACGGTTACGGCAACGATGCCACCGACCCTACCAAGAACGCTTTGTTCAGAGGTACCGACAGTAACGGCGGACAGATTGGTTATGAAGATTACTATAATGACTTAAATGACGGTGATAACGTTATTTCAATCACCAACAGTTCATCTTCATATTATCGTCTGACTGCAGCTAACTTCGCTATTAACCATGAAATCGCTATGGATCCCAAGCTCTTCGCATCAAGAACCGGTGCTACAGACGGTGAGTCTAAGTGCGATATCGTGGATGAACTCTTAACCATTAAGAACGACAAGGATGTATTCTCCTTCAGAGGCGGCTCCTCAAGTGAGTTCCTTCAGGCAGTACTTTCCGATGCGGCACTTAATGCGGCAAGAGCCAACAGCTCCGTTAAGTATTACACCACCATGGAGAACGTAATCAACAACCAGCGAATCTCCGTATTCGGCGTAGACTCCGACGAAGAAGCAGTAAGCCTTGTTAAATACAAGAACGCATACGACCTTGCTTCCAAGATGATTCAGACCTTCACTGAGATTTACGACAGACTCATTCTTGAGACCGGCGTAGGAAGATAAGATAAAGAAAGACACAGTTAAAGGGCTGTCGCAATTGCGACAGCCCTTTTTGATGGGAACTCTTAAATGAATTTCAAAGGGTAATTAACCCTTAACACTACCTTCGGATACGCCTCTGATAATGAACTTGGATAAGAGCAGATATACCACGATTACAGGAAGGATGGAGAGCAGAATCAGCATGTAAAGCTGGCCCATATCGAACTTGGCGTAATCTGCACTTCTTAAGTCTGAAATCATGATAGGCACTGTCTTAAGAGCAGGCTTATCGATAATCATACCGGGAATAAAGAAGTTATTCCAGGATGCTACGAAAGAGAAAATCATCTGAACCGCAATAGCGGGACCCATAATCGGGATGACGATTCTGTTAAATGTGTAGAATTCCGAAGCTCCGTCAACTCTTGCTGCTTCAACAATCTCAAGCGGCAGGATACTCTCCATATACTGTTTCATGAAGAAGAATACAACCGGTGCCGCGATTGAAGGAAGAATCAGCGGAAGATAGTTATTGGTAAGATTAAGTGTGTTACAAAGCTTGACGAAACCAACTGCGGAAATCTGTGAAGGAATCATCATTACCACAAGGATAAAGGTGAAAGCAGTCTTTTTAAGCTTGAAATCATAGCAGTGAATACCGAATGCCGTCAGAGCTGAGAAATACGTTGTAAGAAGTGCTGACGAAAAGGCAATCACAAATGAGTTAAGCATTCCGCGAGGAATATTGGTAGAATCATCTGTCCAGGCGTTCTTTAAATTCTCAAGCGCGTGGGTTGAAGGCATAAGTGTAAAGCCTCCGAACAATTCGCCGTGTGAACGTGTGGAGTTAACAAAAAGCAGGTAAAAGAAGAACAAACATAAAAAGGTGAGCGCCGCAAGAATAGTGTAAACAAATATTCTTGAGATAAGTAACATTGTGCGACCTTTTACTGAAAGGTAATCGTTAGCTTTGGCTTTATTATTACTCATTTTCTTTTGCCTCCTTTCTTGGTGTTATCTCTCATTCCGTCTTTGGAAATGAAGAATTTGAAAACTATAAGGCTAAGTACAGCCGAGAATATGAATACAAGAACCGATGCGGCGCCTGCGGTACCGTAGTCCTTCGAAGGACCGAGCAGTCTTTGTATGAACATAATAAGTGTCGTAGTCGTATTGTTGGGTGTTCCGTTACCTTTCGAAAGAATGTAGGGAACATCGTACATGTTGATACCACCGATGAGTGAAGTGATAACCGCATAGGTAAGTATCGGCATGAGAAGCGGAAGAGTAATCTTGAAGAATACTTTCCTCGAGTTGGCGCCGTCGATTAAAGCGGCTTCGAAAAGTGAGTTGTCGATACCCATAATACCTGCCATTAAAACTATGGTAGTATTACCGAACCACATGAGGAAGTTGATACCTGCTACCAGGCCTCTTGCCCATGTTACGCTAAAGAATAAGTCGTATTCTTTGCTGACTAAGTTGGCATTTTCAAGAATCATGTGTACGGGACCGGTTGGATTGAATACAGTCCAGATTAACATTGAAAAAGCAGACGCCATGATAAGGTTGGGCATGTAGATTACGGTTTTGAAAAAGCCCTGACCTTTAATGTTAAGTCTTAAATTGGTGAACCATACAGCAAGAAGAAGTGCTATCAAGAACTGAGGAACAGCACCGAGGATCCACATAATCATAGTATTTCCGGCGTAAAGCAGGATAGTCGGAGTCTTGCTGTCACCAATTGTTTTGGTGAATAAATCGACGTAGTTGCCAAACCCGATAAATTCAGGTGCAACTTCGGTCAGACCTTCGGTATAAATCTTAAAGAAGCTGTATACGAAAGTCAGAACCTGGGGAAGAAATGACCATATAAAATAAGTTATAAAGAACGGGAGTATGAAAATGTAACCCCACTTAGCGTAACTTATTCCCCCCTTTTTTTTCTTTACCTTTTTCTCTTTGTTTTGCACTGTTTTTCTCCTGTAGTGGATATAGCGATTGATACAAAAATCATGCCGTGCCGGGTTATCCGGCACGGCATAACTCCGTTGCTTTGATTAACTTCCTAATCTGAAGTAGTTATTCAAAATTACTTGTTGATTACGATAGTCTTGAAGGTTTCGGATACGTAGTTGTAGAAGTTGTTCATAGCTTCTTCCTTGCTAACTGCGCCCTTGTAGAACTCCTGAAGCTTGTTCTGGAGACCTTCGTTAAGCTGCTGATCGTAAATTGTGTGGTTCTCCCACTTGATGTTGTCGGTCATAGCTGAGAATACTGCTACGTCGTTCTGTCCGCCAAGGAAAGCATTAGCGAAGTTAGGATCTTCAGCGTACTTAGCTGCAACCTTCTTGTTGTTAGGATACTGACCTTCTTTAGCAACAAGGTTAGAAACGGTTTCTTCATCAACTGTGAATGCCTTCATGATGTCAGCTACAAGGTCAGCGTTGTCTGTGCCATTAGCTGCGAGCATCCATGTGCCGCCCCAGAAGTGAGCCTGAGGTCCTTCGATAACTGCCCAGTCACCGGGGCATCCTTTTTCAGGATCCTGTGCGTTGCCCATGCAGAAGTTGAAGTACCAAGCGGGTCCGAAGAAGCAAAGTGTCTTACCTGTAGCATACATCTGGTCCTGCTTCTCAGCATCCCAAACGCCTGCGGTAAGGGTGTAACCATTTTCAATGAACTTATCTGTCTGAGCAATCCAAGCGTTGATCTGATCATCGAAGTGAAGTTCGTTCTTGGAGTTAACCCATGCAGAAGTACAGTTGTTAGAGAATACACGATAGGTCTCAGCGAAAGAAGCTGTCATGTAGTAGCCCTTAGCCTTTGCATCAGCTGCAACTGCTTCGAACTTGTCCCAGCTGTTAAGCTTTTCCTGAACAGCTGCGGGATCGTCGGTACCGAAGAGGTCCTTAGCGATTGAACGACGATAGATAAGACCTGAAGGACAGCACTGGAAGGATACGCCCTTTACAACGCCCTTGCTGTCAGATGCAGCCTTAACGGTGTAATCGTACATGTTGCTGTAATCTGTAACGCCGATTGTGGAAATGTCAAGTGTATAGCTTGAATCAGCGTACTTGGTGATGTAGTCAGCTTCTGCAAGGAAAAGGTCAACCTTGTCATCTGCAGATGCCTTGCTCTGTCCCTTAAGAGCTTCGTCAAGCTTCTGCTGGTAAAGACCGTTATCAGATGCGTTGATAATCCAGTTTACCTTAACGTCAGCAGGAATCTTGCTTGCGTAATACTTGTCGAAGAAGCCTTTGAACTCTTCGTTCCAAGCGTAAATGTTGAGTGTCTTGCCCCCATTTGAGGATTCACCCTTGGCTGAGCCCTTGCCACAGCCTGCGACCATGCAGAGAATCATAGCTGCAAGGACTACCAGTGTAACCAGTTTCTTTTTCATTAAATGTTCCTCCCTAATTGTGAGTGATTAGTTATCACATCTCCCAACAAAGATGTGTGTATATACAGGCTTACGCCGTAATACCGAAATTCAGACAAAAGTTCAAGGGATATTATAAATACGAAATGATATTGTTACGAAAATGTTTCGAAATCGATTTCGCAAATACAATATTCAGCATATTATATTTTTTTTCAAGTGGATACATAAAAAGTTTGTACAACATATACATATATTGGGTTTAAAACAGGTTTAAGGGACGTGGTTTTTGGGCATTTTCGCAAATATCTTCTCAAACGTTTTCGAACAAAGTACGAAAAAGGGGTCGGGCGAAGCGGCCGGGCAGGCGTAAATGATAGTATTGTCATATTGTTTCGGCGAAAATTTTCTGCAAAAAAATAAAAAATTTTTTCAAAAAGCTATGATGAAATTCAAACAAGCGTCCGATATATAACATGAAGCTAATTTTGCGCTTTGGGCTATGCCCGAAAGGATCCGATATCTATGAGAATTACCAACAAAATTATTCAGAACAATTCCCTTAATAACATCAACACCAATAAGCAGTTAGAGGATACATTATCCACAATGCTTTCTTCCAATAAGAAGATAGCAAGACCTTCTGACGACCCGATTATCGCTCTTCGTTCCTTAAGACTTCGTACAAGCGTTAACCAGGTTACCCAGTATGTGGAGAAAAACGTTGAAGACGCCAAGAGCTGGCTTACGGTAACCGAAAGTGCAATCGGTACGCTTTCCGAAATTATTACCGATGTTCGCAAACAATACGTTAAGGGTACAAGTGATACACTTAAACCTGAGGACAGGACTATTATCACCGACAATCTTGAGGCTCTGGCAGCCGAAATCTACAACACAGGAAATGCAGATTTCGCCGGCAGAAATGTTTTTGCGGGCTACAGAACCGATACGACCATTACTTTCCAGAAGCAGGAAGATATAGATTATACAATTACCGAGACCTTTGACGATGTTACTGTTGACACTGTTCAGTACGTTAATCAGGGCGCGACGGAGAACGATACTTTTGCAACGGATTTCGTAAGAATCAGACTTTCTTATGATAAGATTGACAGTATAGACTGGACTGAATCTTCATTTGATTTGCCTAACTTTTCAGGCACTCTTTCGATGAGGACCGTATCGTCTTCCGATTCGCCCGATCCTTATCAGGTGGCTCTTTCCGATCCTTCACCTGCTGACGGCGTTGCAGTTTTCATACCCGAAACCGGTGAAATCATTTTCAGTAAGGATGTTGCGAACAGCGTTGAAGATGTTGCAGACTGCAGCGTTGTATATAACAGAAGCAAGTGGGTCAAAGGCGAGCTTCGTCCCGAACATTATTTTAACTGTAAAGATAATACAAATAATAAAGAATATAAGTCCCACGGCGGAGAAATACAGTATAATATAGGTGTAAACCAGTCTCTTCGTATTAATACCACGGCAGATGAGTGTTTCAGACACGATATTATAAGAGACCTTCAGGATGTAATCGAAGCCATCAAGGACGTTAACGACGCCGAAGAAAGAATTACAAAGCTTAAATCCAAGCTTGATGAACTCGACGTTAACGATACCACCGGAAGAGCGGCGGTTCAGGAAGAAATCGATGCGGCGGAAAAAGCTCTTACCTTTATTAATGATAAGATGCACAAGCTTTTCTCAAAGAGCATTACCAAGGCCGACAATTACCTTGATAAGAACAACATAGCTCTTACCGACTGCGGTACCCGTTCAAAGCGCTTAGAGCTTATCGAGAACAGACTTGATACACAGCTTGGCTCCCTTAAGGAACTTAAGAGTGAGAACGAAGACGCGGACCTTGCAGAGACCGCCATCCAGATGAAGAGCGCCGAGTATTCGTACAACGCATCACTCATGGCTACATCAAAGATTTTGCAGGAAACATTGCTTAATTATATTTAAAACGGTATTCAAAAGGCTACATATTATTGAGGAGGAGAGATAGACATATGATTATTGAAACAAGAGCATTCGGCGAAGTTGACATCGATCCCGCTAAGATTATTCACTTCGAAAGCGGAATAGTAGGTTTTCCCGACCTTCAGGACTTCGCACTTATTCACGATTCCGAACAGGGCAACAATGCCGGCATCAGATGGATGCAGTCCATTGAGGAACCTGCTTTTGCCATGCCCGTTATGGATCCCTTAACCGTCAAGCCCGATTACAACCCCGAAGTGGACGATGAAGTATTAAAGCCCATCGGCAAGCTTGATCCCGAAGAAATCCTTGTACTTGTAACCGTTACGGTTCCCAAGGACTTAAAGAAAATGAGTGTTAACTTAAGAGCCCCCATCATTATCAATGTCGGCGAAAGAAAGGCTGTCCAGATAATTTTTGAAGGCGACGAATACCAGATTAAATTCCCTATCTATGACATCATCGCTGATAGGAAGAAGGAGGGCGCATGTTAGCATTATCAAGAAAGAAGGGCGAGGCCCTCGTAATTAACAACAATGTTGAAATCACCATCCTTGAAGTTAAGGGTGAGCAGGTTAAAATCGGTATCACCGCGCCCAAGGAAGTGCCCGTATACCGTAAAGAATTATACGTTCAGATTCAGGAGTCCAATAAGGAAGCCATGAACGAGGACGCTATGGAAGGACTTAAAAATCTTTTCAAATAACTGTTAACTTTTTAGTCAAGCGTTCCGATATATTACGTACAGGAACCTTTTGTTGCGGAATGGATTCCGCGAAAGGAGAAGAATATGGCACTTGAACCCATTAACAGTATTATGACCGTGCAGGCTCAGACTATCCAGCCTAAGCCGGTAAGTACCAAGCCGTCAGTGGAATACACG
The DNA here is from genome assembly GCA_017544835.1 of Lachnospiraceae bacterium. Classification (GTDB taxonomy): domain Bacteria; phylum Bacillota; class Clostridia; order Lachnospirales; family Lachnospiraceae; genus UBA1258. The sequence continues at coordinate 57,426 of JAFYDI010000004.1, forward strand.
GATGTATCTTTAGCGGCAGACACGCCCAAGGTTGATGAGACCACGCGTGTAGTTGAGAATACGAACGAGAAGTCCGAATTCAACAACAAGAAAGAAAAAGAACCCTCCAATGAGGCGCTTCATAAGGCCATCGAAAAGATCAACAAGCAGATGACCAATTCCGAAGCCATCTATGGATTCCACGACAAGACCAATCGCGTTACGATTAAGATTATCGACAAGGAGACCAAGGAAGTAATCAAGGAATTACCTCCCGAGAAGACTCTTGATCTTATCGCCAAAGCTCGGGAACTTGCAGGTATCCTGGTAGACGAGAAGAGATAATTCGTCTCCCTGCAAAAAGGAGGTAACTTTATGCCCATGAGATTAACCGGAATGTACTCCGGACTCGACACAGACTCTGTCATCAAGGAATTGGTGAAGGCTAAATCCACCAAAGTTGACAAAGCCAAGAAATCCAAAACAAAAACAGAGTGGAAACAGGAAGCGTGGACGGATTTAAATAAGAAGATTAAAAACCTCTTCTCCGGCACACTTTCCAATTTGCGTTTCTCCACCTCTTATAAGAAGAAGACCACCAGCGTCAGCAACAGCTCTGCGGTATCCGTTATAACAGGCGATACAGCCATGAACGGTGTTCAGAGCTTATCAGTGACCGGTCTTGCCAAGTCAGGTTACCTTACAGGTGCTGTTCTTAAGACTCAGGACGGAACTAAGGCAACTGAAGAGACTTTGGTTAAAGACCTTAAACACGGTGCTCTCAGTTTAGGTGAAGGCGATGCGGTAGGTGGTTCTTTTACCGTTACCGTTAACGGCAAGGATACCAATATCGATATCACCGAATCCACTACGATTAAGGATGTAGTAGGCAAGCTTAACGATGCAGGCGTAAGCGCTAACTTCGATGAGAAGAACCAGCGTATCTTCATCGCCAGTGCACAGAGCGGTAAGGACTATGATTTTGCTATTACTGCCAATGAAGCAGGCGGCTTCGCAGCGCTTAGTTTCCTTGGAATCAACACATCTTTAAACGATGCCGAGAACGCCAAGACCAAGGCAGAGTATCAGAACCTTGTGGCACTCAAAGAAGAGTTTGCGACTAAAGTTGTTTATAAGAACGGCAATGAAGCAGACGGCATCGACTACGAAGCTACAATGGCTAACATCGATGTCGACAGCGACCTTTACAAGGCTATTAAGGCCAACATGCCCGCGGGCGTTGATGATGCATACTCAACCGGCATTGATGTTTTGCTTAACAGAGCTGCTTATGCCGAGACTGTGCTTGCTGCTGATACGGCTTCTTTTAACTCGGGCTCCAGAATAGCAGCCGAGAATGCCACCATCGTTCTTAACGGTGAGACTTACGAATCCAATAACAATAATATAGAGGTTAACGGACTTACATTTACCTGCCTTTCCAAGGCCAATGACATTACCGTTACCACTCAGGAAGATACCGACGGTATCTATGACCTTATCCGCGATTTCGTGAAGCAGTACAACGAGATTATCAATCAGATGGATAAGCTCTACAACGCCGATGCGGCGAAGGGCTACGAGCCTCTGACGGATGAGGAAAAAGAAGAAATGTCCGACAAGGAAGTTGAGAAGTGGGAGCAGAAGATCAAAGATTCTATCTTAAGAAAGGACTCCACTCTCGGAACACTTTCATCGGCTATGAGAGAAGCAATGCTTGATGGATACGAAGTAGGCGATAAGAAGATGTTCTTATCAGACTTTGGTATCGAAACTCTCGGTTATTTCCTTGCACCTGAGAATGAAAAGAACGCTTTCCATATTGCAGGTGACGACAAGGACAATGAGACTTCAGGCAAGGCTGATAAGTTAAAGAGCATGATAGCAACCGATTCCGATACGGTAGTAAGCTTCTTTACCCAGCTCGCAAGAGGACTCTACGGTAAGATGGACAAGCTTAGTGCAAGTTCAGACTATACCACCAAGGGCTCTTTCTTCGAAGACAAGAAGTACAAAACAGACATTACCGATTACGAATCTAAGATTAAAGAACTTGAAGCGAAACTCGCAGACTACGAAGACAAGTACTATGCGAAGTTCTCCAAGATGGAAGTTGCACTTTCCAAGCTTCAGAACTCCACCAACTCACTGCTTTCAATGTTCGGAGGCGGTCAGTAGTAATTCAAGGATGATAAGGAGAAGACTTTATGGCTTTACCCAGTGCCTACGCGCAATACAATAACAGCAAAATACTAACCGCATCGCCGGCCGAGTTGACCCTTCTTCTGTATGAAGGCGCTATTAAGTTTTGCAATATTGCGATTCTTAAGATAGAGCAGAATGATGTGGAAGGCGCTCACAACAATATTGTGAGAGTCGAGAAGATTATAGATTACTTCCGCGAGACCCTGGACATGAAGTATCCTGTCGCAGAGGACTTCGAGAGAGTATATGTATACCTTACGAGAAGACTTCTTGAAGCCAATACTCACAAGGACAAGGAAATCGTTGAGGAAGTGGCAACACATTTACGCTCAATGCGCGATACTTGGAAAGAAGTAATGAAACAGGCGAAGGTATCCTAAATGTCTAATACATACGTAACGGCTCTTATCGAGAGCCTTGAGAAGAAAAACAAGGTTCTCGATGAGATTCTTATTAAAAACGAAGAGCAGGCTGCATTGTTAAAAGAAGCGGAGTTTTCTTTTGACAAGTTCGACAAGAGTATTGAGGAGAAGGGTGTCTTAATCTATAGATTAGAGAAGCTTGACGAAGGATTCGAAGCTTTCTACTCAAAGGTTAAGGCTGAACTTGACTCAGATCGAGAGAAATACAAATCGTCGATACTAAAGATGCAGATGCTTATAACCGATATAACAGATAAGAGCAGTAAGATTCAGGCAGGTGAAGCCCGCAACAAAGCTGCACTGGAAGCGTTCTTCAGGGGCGAGAGAGATAAGCTCAAGGCAGGACGTTCCGGAGTCAATGCAGTTAAGAGCTACAACCGGGTCATGAATATGCTGAATCAAAATTAACCAAAAATTATCAAGTTTGGTGTTAATTCGGTGGCAATGTCTCCGATATATAATACACATGAGATGTAACATCTCAATACTATGAACATGGTGGACTCTTAAGGCGCACGAATTAAGCTCCACCGCACAAAATTTTAAGCGACAAGGATGTCGCGTAACACACATATTTTCAAGGAGGAAAATAATATGGTAGTACAACACAATTTAACAGCGATGAACTCTAACAGAATGTTAGGCATCACATCCAAGTCACAGGCTAAGGCTACAGAGAAGCTCTCATCCGGTTACAAGATTAACCGTGCAGCTGACGATGCAGCAGGCTTATCTATTTCCGAAAAGATGCGTAAGCAGATTCGTGGTCTTACACAGGCTTCCGCAAACGCACAGGACGGTATCTCAGCAGTTCAGACAGCTGAAGGCGCACTCACAGAAGTACACGACATGCTTCAGCGTATGAACGAGCTTGCAGTTAAGGCTGCAAACGGTACTAACAGTAAAGACGACCGCGCTTATATCCAGGCAGAAGTTGACCAGTTAGTTACCGAAATCGATCGTGTAGCAACCACCACAAAGTTCAATGAATCATATCTGTTAAAGGGTACCAACAACGATGGTAATGTAGGTAAACTTACTTATACCACAGCTGCAGCTGATACAGGTTTATCCAATATCGATGCATCAACCGGTGAAGGTAAGGGCACTTACACAGCTCCAGCAAAACAGGAGCTTACAGCAGATGACTACTTTACAAATAAGCTTGACGGCTATTCTGTAAACGATAAGCCTTCTTACGATAAGTCTACATATGTTGTTGGTGAGAACACCTACATTTTAGTAGACAATATCAAAAACGGTACTCAGAAGAAAGATACAGATGTAGTAGCACTGAACACTTCCTATGACAAGATTAAGGCAGAGCTTCTTGATGGCGCTACCAAGACTCAGGTATTTGAGAGCAAAGAAGACCTTTACGCAGCAATTAAGAAGGATGCTAACGGCAGCATTAAGTCGCTTAAAGAAGACGGTACTGATTTAATAGTATCTACATTCGCTGACCTTAATAAGGGTCTTGATGTCAGCTTACACGTAGGCGCTGACTCTACAAAGGACAACAAGATTGGTCTTACAATCGAAATGATGTCTGCAAGAGGACTTGGCGTTAACGGTATCAGAGTTTATGGCGCTGACGATAAGAATGCAACAGCATCTATCGACACCATCAAGGCTGCAATCCAGAAGGTATCCGAGCAGAGATCTGCACTCGGTGCTGTTCAGAACAGACTTGACCACACCATCAACAACCTTGACAACGTTGTAGAGAATACCACAAGTGCTGCATCTGCTATCCGTGATACAGATATGGCTACTCAGATGGTTAGCTACTCTAACAACAACATTCTGGCTCAGGCAGGTCAGGCAATGCTTGCACAGGCTAACCAGGCAACTCAGGGTGTACTTTCAATCTTAGGTTAATACTAAAGATAATTAATAGTTTATCTATTCGTTTCGCGCAGACTAGTTGAATAGCTAGTAAATTAGGGGACTTCCTTCGGGAAGTCCTCTTTTTTGTGAAAA
>JAFYDI010000005.1 GCA_017544835.1 Lachnospiraceae bacterium
ACTCAGAAGTCCGTTGTAACCGGTATCGAAATGTTCCGTAAGCTCCTTGACGAAGCTCAGGCTGGTGATAACATCGGTGTTCTTCTTCGTGGTATCAACAGAACTGATATCGAAAGAGGTCAGGTTCTTGCTAAGCCCGGTACTGTAAAGTGCCACAAGAAATTTACCGCTCAGGTATACGTTCTTACAAAGGATGAAGGTGGACGTCATACTCCTTTCTTCAACAACTATCGTCCTCAGTTCTACTTCAGAACAACTGACGTAACAGGTGTATGTAACCTTCCTGCAGGCACCGAGATGTGCATGCCTGGTGATAACGTAGAAATGACCATCGAACTTATTCACCCCATCGCTATGGAGCAGGGTCTTACCTTCGCTATCAGAGAAGGTGGCCGTACTGTAGGTTCAGGCCGTGTTGCTACTATCATTGAGTAATTTACACGAAGTAATGAGATAAGCGCGCGAAAGCGCATAAGGAAAGCCACTGCAAGCTTGCTTGCAAGTGGCTTTTTTTATGTAGCGACGAGCCATGCGGAGGCCGAGCTACTTAGGCAGAGTATATTTCATTTACATTTATACCGAGTTCGCTAGAAAGTCGTAAGGCGTAGGCTACGTATTATTTTTCCTAAACTCTCCCGCGGTAACACCCTCAAACCTTTTGAACATTTTACAGAAATAGCTGGCGGTACAAAAACCTGTATCGTCGGCTATTTTTTCTATGGGATAATCTGTGTTTGACAGCATTTCCTTGGCCGACTGAAGACGCTTACGAGTGATGTATTCCGTAGGGCGCATGTGGAGAGCGGTTCGAAAAAGAAAGCACAAGTGTTGCCCCGACACACCGGAGGCGGCGCAGAGGTCACTTAAAGATATTTCTTCAAGAAAGTGAGCGCTTATGTAGTCAAGAGCCTTGTGAAGAGCAGGGCTGTAGAAGTCGCCTGAATCCTTAAGAGAAATCAGACGATTAAATTCCAGAAGAAACTCGTACAAAAGGCCGGAACATTTATAATTGCCATAGATATCGTCGGCATGCAGGGCTTCGTGCATGGCGCGAAAGATTGACTCGAGCTTCTGCAGGTCGCTAAGCTTATAAACCGCGGGGCCGGTTAACTGAAAGTGATTAAGAAGAGAGTCAAGCGCATGGCCGCCTGCCACCACCCAGTGGATGTCCCAGACATCTTCATTGGGATAGTATTCATGAGGAACATCGGCAGGCAGAAAGAAAGCCATGGCGGGACCGATAGTATACTTATGGCCGTCTGCGAGTAGAATGCCGCTGCCTTTGGTACAATATAATATCTGCGGCGACGGATAGCCATCTTCTCTTACTATCGGTGACTGACATTCATGCATGCCCATGTTGATAAGGTACAAGGGCAACTCTTTCTCGGTTCCGATTATCGGGTAATCAAAATAAACCATCTAAAACTCCATCTTCATATTGTTATATTTAAAGAATATTGTTTCATGACATGAAAGTCAAGAATGTGTATTATAACGCTATAGGCAATTTATTACCGGCAATTGCTGATAATTCATAAACGACAATTTGAAAGGCGGTACGTATGAACTTAAGTAAAATTGCAGCGGCGGGCAGCGCCAAAAGCAAGATGATATACCATGAAGACATGGAAAAACTCCATATCGGTACTATGGACAAGCACTGCTATTTCATACCTTTTGCCAAAGAAGAGGATTCTTTTGCAAGTAGAGAAAAGTCGGGAAGACTTGAAATGCTTAACGGCGACTGGAAGTTCAGATACTTTGACAGTGTCATAGACCTTGAAGATGATTTCACAAAAATCGACACCGACACCACTATTTTTGTGCCCTCTAACTGGCAGCTTCACGGATACGACATTCCGCAGTACACAAATGTAGTATATCCTATCACCTTTGAACCGCCTTACGTGCCCGACGAGAACCCTGTGGGCGTATACAGCAGAGATTATGAATACAAGCACGACGGCATGGACAGAATCCTTGTGTTTGAAGGCGTAGACAGCTGCATGTATCTGTACGTGAACGATGAGTTCGTGGGTTACTCGCAGGTATCGCATTGCACTTCAGAGTTTGATATCACGCCATTCCTTAAGGAGGGCAGCAACAAGATAACTGTTGCGGTCCTTAAGTGGTGCGACGGAACATATCTCGAAGACCAGGACAAGATAAGACTTTCCGGCATATTCAGAGACGTTTATGTACTCAGCCGTCCGACAAAGAGAATTGCGGATTACAGAATCAATACTGAAATAGATACAAAGAACGGTACCGCGAAACTTACTTTTGCCGCTCAAGGGGCAGATGCGCGTGTGACGTTGTACGCTCCGGATGGCCCCGCAGTAAAAGAAACCGACGCGCCCGAAGGCAAGACCGTAGAAATCGCCATAAACAACGCGAAGTTCTGGTCCGCCGAATGCCCGACGCTATACAGACTTAAGATTGAAACCGCGGAGGAGACCATCGGTGAGTACGTGGGTTTCCGCAAGATAGCAATCGATAATGGTGTAGTGAAGGTCAACGACGTGCCCGTTAAATTCCGAGGTGTCAACAGACACGACAGCTACCCCGACACCGGCTATTACTGCACCGATGAGCAGATGCTTAATGACCTCGTGCTGATGAAGCAGCACAATATCAACGCTATAAGGACGTCGCACTACCCAGACTCCCCCAAGTTCTATCAGTTGTGCGACCGTCTGGGATTCTACGTAATTGACGAAGGGGACATGGAGTCTCACGGCTGCGTGGACGTATACAACGATTTCAAATGGTCGGCAAATAATGGCTACAACGGTATCGCGCTTATTGCTTCCGATGACAGATTTAAAACAGCCATTCTCGACAGGTCCGAGAGTCTTGTAAAACGCGACGTGAACCGCCCTTGCGTATTGTTCTGGTCGCTCGGCAACGAGAGCGGCTACGGCACTAACATGAAAGCCGCGGGAGAATTGGTCAAAGAACTCGACCCTACAAGACTTCTCCACTACGAAAGCATTCACCATCTCGATGACACCTCGAATGCAATACTCGATGTATATTCGCAGATGTATACATCTCCGGCAGATATGCAGAAGTTTCTTGAGAACAAGGAAGAGACCCGTCCTTTCATACTCTGCGAATACTGCCACGCTATGGGTAACGGCCCCGGCGACCTTGAAGACTACCATATCGCCTTCCATTCAAGCGAGCGTTTCTGCGGCGGCTTCATCTGGGAGTGGTGCGACCACGGCGTAATTCAGGGCACGACACCGGACGGTAAGGTTAAGTACGGCTACGGCGGTGACTTCGGCGAGCGCCACAACGACGGCAACTTCTGCATGGATGCACTTGTATACCCCGACAGAACGCCTCACACCGGCCTTCTTGAGACCAAGCAGGTCTACAGACCCGTGCGCGTGACCAAGGGCGCAAGCGACTACGAATTTGTATTCAAGAGCCTTCTTGAACATGTAAAAGCGTCAGACCTCTTTAACTGCCATTACGAAGTAGAATATGACGGCGGCAAGAAGGACGGCGCAGACATTCCGTTCGAAATCAATCCTCTCGGCGAGTTCCGCACAACCCTTCCCGAGCTCGCTGGGTTTGCCGATAAGGACGCTTACATACGCTTTATTTTTACATACAAGGACGACACGGCTTTCTGCAAGAAAGGCTACGAAGCTTGCTTTGACCAGGTAATGATCAACGACGCGCCGGCAACGGCAGGAGAAACCGCGGCGCCGACCACCGGCTCCGTGCAGGTATCCGAGGCACCTCTTGAAATAACTGTAACAACAGGCGAGACTACATACACCTTCAGCAAGCGCCTCTGCAAGATAACATCCATCAAGCAAGCGGGCAAAGAACTCCTTGAGAAGCCCATGGAATTTAATTTCTTCAGGGCGCCCATCGACAATGACAGCCCTAGATGGGATTGGTACAGAGCACACCTTAACGACTACATCATAAAGGGCTACGACGCAGAGGTATCCTGCGACGGCACAAAGGTCACCATCAAGCAAAAGCAATCCTTTGGCTGGAGCATGTACCAGCCTTTCGCAACCATCGACGTGGTATATACTTTCAGCGCGAAAGGACTTGACATCCACTGCGACCTCGAAGCAGGCAACAAGCTTACCTTCCTTCCGAGATTCGGACTGCGTATGTTCCTGCCGGTGACTTACGACAAGGTATCCTACTACGGCTACGGCCCCTACGAAAGCTACATCGACAAGCACCGCGCCGACTACCTTGGTAACTTCGAAGCCAAAGTCAGAGACATGCACGAAGACTACATCAAGCCTCAGGAGAACTCCTCACACTTTGGCTGCAAGCATGTGACTGTTACAGACGGCACAACGCAGGTTACGTTTAAGCACGATGAAGGCCTTTCTTTTAACGTTTCCGAATACACGCAGGAAGAACTCTCGACCAAACGTCACAACTATGAGCTTGAGAAATCCGGCTACACGGTATTCTGCGCCGACGCTTACATGGCCGGCGTAGGCTCCAACTCCTGCGGCCCGCAGCTCAAAGAATGCTACAGAGTTCCGCTTCCGAAACTCACGGCGGACTTTAGCATGATGATAGAATCATCCGACAAATAAAATATTGTGTAATCTTTTGAAAGAGCAGACGGCTCAGAGGACAAAATCCCGGCCGGTTGCTTTTTCTTTGGCCGAAAATGCCGTAAATACGCCAATGTCAAAGACTTTTGACAGACAAAACTCCTATGATGCGGTACCGTAATATCAACAACAGGGGCGACCCGACATATAAAAAGGAGAGACAAAATGGAAAAAGCAATTTTGATTTTGGAAAGCATAGGATGCGCATTACTTTCAATGCTTATCAGCACAATTATTCACGAAGGCGGACACGTGGTGGCGGGATTGATTCAAAAGTGGAAATTCACAGTGCTGGTAATCGGGCCGATTAAAATCTACAGAGACGATGCTACCGACAAGATTAAGCTTGGACTCGAAAAGAACCCGACGCTGTGGGGCGGCTACGGCGGAACGATGCCGAGGACACAAGAAGAAGCGAAGATTGAAACCTTCGGTAAGATTCTGCTGGCAGGCCCCATGGCTTCGATTATCTTCGGTGCAATAATAGCGATAATAATGATTTCAGTCAGACCGTTGCTCCTGGTATTCCTGGCACCTGTATCAATCGGCATGGGTATCGCCTGCCTGATTCCCGGCGTCAAGACCGGCATACTCTACAACGATGGCAGCAGGTATATGCGTATTAAAAAAGGAGGACAGACCGCGCTTGAGGAGAAAGCAGTGTTTGACGCAACCATGGTTACTTATTTTGACGAAAACGCACCAATTGCGGAAGACGACATAGAAGTGCTAACCCGCTCCAAGGACGCGGAATTCAAATATCTCGGCCATTACTATGCATATGTCAACGCCAAGACCGCGGGCGACAGCAGTAAGATGCAGGAGCATATAGGGGCTATGGAAAGTCTTAAGGAAAGCGTTCCGAGATCCATGATAGATATGTGTGTTGTACAAAGTTAGGTGGTAGCGCAGTGTTAAGACCGAAATGATAGAGTTAAACTGATGTGAGCATTGAGCACGATTTAATTGCCGAGGTGGTCGGAGCGCTATAGAATGAAGAATGATATAGAAGAAAAAATAGAGAAGCTTCCGGAATCGGGGGGGCGACGCTTATATGTCGTCGGGCGTTTTTTCTTTTGCTATAAGTACTGTTACATTTGGCCAAAGAAAACGTGAATCAGGAGGAACAGCACATGGGCATGGAAATGATGATGATGAACGCAAGTCGCATAGCAAAGATTCTTGAAAAGGTCGGCCCCGAGAATGCCAAGATTAAAGTGGATGGAGCCTGGGACTTATCGGTTTATTACGTATACCGGAGCGAAAAGATGATTGAAATCGAAATGTTTGCTTCCAAAAGAGAAGACCGAGTATCGATGGTCGACCCGCTTATGAAAATCGAACTGGCCCTTGATGAAAACGGAGCAATCAAAACTGCGCATCCCATATACTACCAGAGCCATGGCATGTTCTTTGACGTAGAGTTATACTCCGAGGACAACAGGGATTGTTGGAACCCGGAACTTCATGAAAAACCCGGAGAACTCGACAGAAAACTCAATAACTGGCTCGACAGCATCGATGTTCAAGGGTATTTAAGAAACGGAATGGTCGAGAAAATCCTGTAAGAGGGAGGCATAGCTTGGGAGAGGTTAAGATAAGGCTTCACCGTGGGACGCATCAAATCGGCGGAAGCATTACGGAGATATACACTGAGAGCACACACATATTCATAGACTTCGGGTCGGAACTCAACGCCGACCCGGGGGACTCTACGGATGAAGAGATGGTAAGAAGGATACAGCACGCCAAATGCGATGCTGTTCTTTTCACGCATTATCACGGCGACCACATCGGCCTTATGGACAAAATTCCGCCCAAAGATGTGGACGGAAAGCCAATTAAGCTTGGCATGGGAAAGGTCGCGAGGGAAGTTCTTATCAACATCCATAGGACGCTTGCCAAGAATAAGGAGGCATCGGAGGAAGAAAGAAAACACCACCGGGATTACATCGGTATTCTCGTAGACAGCGAAAGAAAGCTTAATTTCTACGATAATAAGCCCTTTACAATCGGGGACTTTGAGATTACTCCGATTATGGTGGACCATTCTGCGTATGACGCCTACATGTTTGTGATTAAAGCATGCGGCAAGGTAATAGTTCACACAGGTGATTTCCGCACACACGGAAGACTGGGTGATAAATTCTTCGAAAGGCTGAACAGGCGCCTGAACGGATTGCCGGTAGACATACTTATAACCGAAGGCACCATGATGAGTAGGCTCAAAGAAAAAGTGCGCTCGGAACAAAGCATGGAAGAAGAGGCGCTCGAACTATTGTCGCAGCCTGACAATAAATATGCTTACCTGATATGCTCATCCACCAATATGGAGAGTCTGGCTTCTTTTGCCAATGCAGCCATGAAACTTGGGAGACCGTTCCTGGTTAATTATTACGTATTGGAGCAGATAAATCTGTTTAAAAGGACTGCGGGAAGGTGGAACAAGAAATTCAGATTTCAAAAGACATACAAGTTTGAAAACATCTACAAGTATCTTCCGAAACTTCAAATGACGCAGCCGCAATATATGAAGGAGAACGGCTTCGTGATGCTGATAGGGTCTTCGCCATCGTACAGGAAGTACATTAATTTGTTTAATAAAGATAATCCGCTTTTAATATATTCGATGTGGAAAAATTATGTCAAAAAAGGCGACGATGCGTATGATGTTAAGCTCGGAAATTTGTATCATAATTGGGAAGGCCACATAAAGGATCTTCATACAAGCGGCCACGCAACCGCGTATGACATACGAAACATGATACTGACGGTGAAGCCGGAAAAGCATATTATTCCGATTCACACGGAGGAGCCGGATGCGTTTAAGAAGCTGGATATCGGAGAGTATGCAGGCAAATTGGTGATGCCCGAAGACGGAGATATTGTGGAGGTGTAGGATGGCAGAAAAGTTTACGGAAGAAACCATAAAAAATCTGAAAAAACTAAATGACTACGAAATAATAATAGGTGGGAAAAAGCAAAGACCAATAGTGATTATGCCGCCTGACGGAAGCAATCAGGAGCATTTTCGAGTATATGCGTATGGTGGACAAATTGGAAGAGTGCCATTTGATATAAAAAAATGGTATCATCTGGCAAGCGATAAGAAATATTCTGAGTACTCTTCGGACAAAAGTGCACTTAAAAATATTCTGTCTAATCGTTCTTATGAGGACCGTAAAGATTATTTGGTGGGAAAAAAAAGGGATAGTTACTTACGACTAATACTTGAAGCTTCGCGCAAAAAGTTTACAGGTAAAGCAGGTTTAAAAGGAGAGCGTTTGGTGCAACATGAGATAGCAAAGCATTATCAAAACGCATTTGGAAATAAGGATGGTAAAAATTTAATTATCACGGATATTGAACTTGATATTCCGATTTCTGATAAAAGAGCATTGGAAAAAGGAATAAGAATACACTCAAAAGATGGGAAAAGAAAAAAGGGTAAAGCCAGCAAACCGGATTTTGTCATGTTTGATGGAACTCAATTCGGAATTGTAGAATTGAAGTACCTTGGCAAATCAATGGATACACGTACAGCAAATTCGCTTGATTGGCATTACTTGGATTTCTATAGTTCGATTAATGAGTGCGGAAAAGAAAAAACAAGAGAAATATATGGGACTTGCTTGAGAAGATTAAAAGAATTGATTGATGCAGAAATTATTGACCACGAATGGGATACAAAGTGGAAAATACTGGATGATGAGTATACAAAGAATAAAGAAATGGACTGTAGTAAGAAATTCTGGTTTGGATTTTTGTTTGTCGGCGGTGACAAAAAAGTAGTGCACAACAGAATGGAAAGTCAGCTATGGGCTCCTTATGATAAAGTGAAAAATAACGGAATAGTGAGTGACATGGAAAAAGATATAGCTAAGCTTGTTCAAAAAATGATACGGGAAGACGTGATAGATTTGCGATGCCAATACTGTGAGGATAACGATGATATTATTAATTACGGTATTGGATTGGACATGTCTCACGATTTGAAGACGGAATACGAATCGCTCTTATAAAAGAATCTGCTCGACTGAATATAGCCGAGCAGATTCTTTGTTTATTCCTCCTCCACATACTCCTCAAAAACAAACGACCTATACTCCCGACTATAATAAATATTGAATCCGGCATTTTGCAATTCCTTAAAATCGCGTTGGCGGGTGCGCTCGTTACTGTCCGGAAAGAGGGCGTAGTATTCGGCTTTAAGGTCATAGAAGTGAACGTCTTGAGGAACGTAGAATTCGTACATGTCCCGGAGGTCTTCGGGTGAGTTGTTCTCAGGGTCGTCTTTAACATCTTCCACATATTCTGCGTAGTATTTAAGACCGGACTCATAGCGCTCCAAATCGGTGGAACGTGTGCGAGAAAGCTTACGTACCAGGGTGCCGAGGCGATTGAGGCGGATGAGGTGAGCTCTGCGGCGGTCTTTGGAGGACTCATCGAATACTGCTTCACCGTCGGTAACGTAGCAGTCTTTGGCTCTGTTAAACTTAAGTTTAATAAGTCCGCAGTCTCTTAATTCATTTAAATCACGCTCAAACATTCTTAGCGGAATGCCGAGTTTATCGTTGATTTCCGCATAATTGTACACTGCGCCGCACTCTGCGATAGTAGCGACTATGTCGTAGAGTTGAAGTTGTCTTGCCATACGTGTTCTTTTGCATTCACTCATATTATCACCTCTTGAAAGCGATTATATGATATTTCGTATGCTCATTTCTACAAGATTGCCACTATAGCGATAAAAGCCCCAAAATCTTTTCAAAATACTCAAATTGTGTCACAATATAAACTGACGGACAAATAAAGATTCGGAGCACCAATCATGGAAATCGGCACGCAGATTAAAAAGTTCAGAACCGACTCGAAGCTTTCGCAGGATGAGCTTGCGGAACGGATTTATGTTTCGAGGCAGACGGTTTCCAATTGGGAGACGGGCAAGAGTTATCCGGACGTGAACAGCCTCGTGCTGATGAGCGAAACCTTCGGCGTGACGGTTGACGCACTTCTTAAAGATGATGTGCAGGTGATGAAAGATGTGATTGCCAAAGGCGACCCTAAAAGCTTCCTTGCCATTAACAGGCTTCTTAATGCGCTGTTTGTGCTGATGATTCTTACACCGATACCGCTTGCGCGTTTTTTACGTTTCGGGGGCCTTGCCATATGGTTTGGTATTGCGGCGGTAGCGTTATACGTAGCGGTTCTTGCAGAACGTAAGAAAAAAGAATTAAACATTCAGACCTACAAAGAAATCGTAAGTTTTATAGAAGGCAAGCACCTTGATAAGACCGAAAGCGCGGTGGAAGAGGGAAAGCGCCCATACCAGAAGGTACTGATTACCATAGTTATCGTTGTGCTTACGATTGCAGTTGAGGCAGCGATGTTTATTTGGCTTAAATAATAAAGACAAGGGGATATGTTATGAAAAGAAATGTGTTAGTTAAGGCGATGGTGATGGTTCTTGCAACCGGGCTTCTTTTACAAGGATGTGAAAAGAAAGCGACCACGACAAGCGTATCGGAGCCGACAACGACAACAAGCAGCGTTGAAACGGTTTCGGCAACGACAGAGCCGGCACCTGAGCCGAGTCCCGCACCCGTGCCCGAGCAGAATTACGATTTGCCGGAGCGCACCGAAGATATTTTCTTACGCCTTGTGCAGCAGGATGCCGAGGACCCGCTTGTAATTGATGTACGAACAGACGGAACATTCAGATATTACACTGTGAGCCATGCGGACTTAAGCGAAGTGATGAATGGCTACTGGAGCTATCTTGGTGGAGAGTTATGTCTGGCCGATACGGATATTGACGAGCTTTTGGTGAACAGCCTGATGCTTTATGACGGAAGTTTTGAGTATAACGCTTTAAACTGCGCCGGATTTGCATATGGCGATGTGTATGACAAGGCGGTTTTCAAGGACAGCGATAATACGCCCGATGAAGGCAAAATGGAGGAGTATGCCGACGCGCTGGGCGGTGCGCCTTTCCATGCCAGAATTCCCGGACAGTATGCTATGACCGACGACAGATATTTAGGCTTTTGGGAAGATGTTGAGTCCGGCTGGTTCGAGATTACGGTTTCCAAGGCAAGCGCCGAAATCGGTGGCTACACGATAAACCTTGGCAACGTGGACGGTGAATGCTTAATTTACGGCGATGCTCACATAGACGGCGACAGATTGGCCATCCATCAGATTAATAACACGAATTTACAGGCAGAGGTTACGCTTGAGCCAAGCGGCGAAGGTATTCTTTTGCGCGCAGAAGGCGAAATCAATCTCGGCAGTGAAGAAGGCGACGGCCCTTATACATTCGTAAAAGAATTCAAAAGATAGGTAGAAACTTATGTTACGATATCAGAACTACATTTTTGACCTGTACGGAACCCTCATAGACATATGGACCGACGAGGACAAAAAACAACTTTGGGAGAACCTTGCACTGTTCTACTCCCACTACGGCGTAGATTATAAGCCGGCCGAACTTAAGCGCGCTTACAGGCGTATGGTCAAAGAAGAAGAGAATCTTATGAAGCGCGACGGAATAATCGACTATCCCGAGATTAATCTTGAGACCGTGTTCCTGCGCCTGTTAAAAGAAGCTCCGAAAGGCCATCCCACAGCGAGGCTCGTTAGAGATGAGAAAGAATGGGTGGCGGCGGTAGCCAATATTTTCAGAATCGAGAGCTACAAGAAGATTAAGGTCTACAAGAACGCCGAAAAGGTGCTTAAGACACTTAAGGAGCGTAATTGCGGAGTGTATTTGCTTTCCAACGCGCAGAGGGTGTTCACTGTGCCGGAGCTTGAAAGGCTGGGGCTTGCAAGGTACTTTGATAAGATTTACATTTCGTCCGACATGGGCATTAAGAAGCCTGACCCGAAGTTTATGAAGTCCCTTCTTTCGGCGGAGGGCCTTGATAAGGATAAGTGCATAATGGTGGGCAACGATTTGGACAGCGACATGGCGATGGCGAAGAAACTGCAGATGCCTGCGGTGCTGGTCAATACCTTTAAATACAGTAAGACCGAGCTCTGGAAGAAGGACAATCAGTATCCGGTCATCACCGATTTAAAGGAGTTGCTGTAATCGGTCGCCGAAACGTCGGAGCATGGTTGCGACAGATTACGACAGAACAGCGTTATATTTGGATTGTAAGCAATGAAACGAGTTGCTATTATGGGTTTATAGTTTGAGACGGAGGTTACACTATGGATGCCAATATTATCAAAAGAAACGAACTTTTAGCACAGAAAGTCATTAAGGGTCTTGAGTCCCGTAACATGACCGGTTATTATGCGGCTACCAAGGAAGAGGCTTTGAAGAAAGCACTTGAGTTGATTCCCGAGGGCAGCAGCGTTACAATGGGCGGAGCCATGAGTGCTCATGAAATCGGACTTGTGGATGCGCTTAAGAAGGGCAATTACAATTTCATAGACAGAGAGGCGGCAGCAGATAAGAGAGCGGCCATGCTTCAGGCTTATGATGCGGACTTCTTCCTTGCAAGCGCCAACGCTATGACGGATGACGGTGTGATTGTCAATATCGACGGTAATTCGAACCGTGTGTCGGCGATTGCTTTCGGACCTAAAAAGGTTCTTTTTATAGTAGGCATGAATAAGGTATGCAGCGATATCGACCACGCCATGAAGCGCGCGAGAAATGTTGCGGCACCTACCAATGCCCAGAGATTCGGGCTGTCGACGCCTTGCTCGAAGGCAGGCACTTGCTTTGACTGTAAGTCGCCCGACACCATTTGCTGTCAGTTTTTGATTACAAGATTTTCAAGACACGAGGGCAGAATTCACGTAATACTTGTTAACGACAATTTAGGATTTTAAGAATATGCGGGGCTGTTAGCAGCCCCGTGTTATTATGAGTATAGAAGTCATAACCTCACGGAGACAACATTGAAACCTATCAACATCTACACACTTACCAGAATATCGGATGCCAAAAGCCTGGAACGATTGGAACGCCAGATGTCGTTTAGAAGCCGCGCCATGAAGATTAAGGAGTGGGAGACGGAAGGACTCAAAGCTTTCTGCGACCGCTTAATGGGCGTGCTTGAGAGCGCGTACAGTCTGGATTTCTATTATTCTTTTACCATGCCCAAACTTGGTAAGGAGTTTGATCTCTTGCGTGTGAACGATTCGACGGTGGTAAATGTGGAGCTTAAGAGCGGTAACGTCACCGATGAGGCCATCAAGAAGCAACTGATTCAGAACCGCTATTACCTGGCGACATTGAAAAAGAACGCGTATTTCTATACTTACATAAGCGGCGACGACCGTCTGATTCGCCTTTCAAACAGCGGTAATCTCGTGGAGGCGGACTGGCAGGAGCTTGCGGAGCTTTTGGTTAATCAGACAAATTGTTATACGGGTGATATTGAGGATTTGTTCAAAGAAGACACGTATCTTATATCACCGCTTAGCGACCCTGCGAGGTTCTTGCGCGGCGAGTATTTCTTAACATTCCAGCAGAGAGATATTAAAAAGGCGATACTTAAGAATCTTGAGCGCGAAGGCATGCTGGTGCAGGGATTTACGGGACTTCCGGGTACGGGTAAGACACTTCTTTTGTACGATATTGCAATGGAAATGTCTAAGTATGACAAGGTATGTGTGCTGCACTTCGGTTCGCATGCGGCGGAGCTTGAGGAACTCGATGAGAGGCTTAAGCGCGTGGATTTCTATTATTGCGAGGCCGGCAGGAGCATCGAGGTGGCAGGCGATTATGTGGCGATTTTTGTGGATGAAGGTCACAGAATAGACAAGACTGCGCTTGAAGAGATTCGTAAGATGTCCATTCGCATGAAGGCGCCGATTGTTTTCTCGTATGATTGCGAGGATGCGATTGAGCCTTATGAGCGCTCGGGATACGGCGCATGGCTGATTGAGGCGGTGCCCGGATTTGTGAGATTTACGCTTACCAACAAGATTCGTCTTAACAGCGAACTGTCGACGTTTATACATTGTGTTATGAGGGCTTCGGGCAATCATAGAAGAGACTACCCGTCGGTTTATGTCGGGTATGCTGCCGATGAGGAGGAGGCAGGCAACCTTATCAGAACGCTTAACCGCGAGGGTTATGTGTACATATATGATGAGGCGGTTAATCCGCTTAATGCCGAGCAGGCTGCCTTTGATGCTGTTGAGGCGGGCGAGTCTACGTGCAAGGAGTTTGAGCGCGTGGTGATGCTTATGGATGGGTCTTTCACCTACGGCGATGACGGGTATCTGCGGGCGAAGGCATCCAAGGGGGCGGCGGATTTCAGAGTTAAGAACATTTTCCATGGTTTGAGCCGGGCCAAAGAACGTGTGGCGTTAGTGGTGCTTGGCAATGAGCAGGTGTTTGACGCACTGCTGTGGATATTGCAAAAATAAAGGTACATAGGGAGATTTAGTTATGGTTTCTTTTGCGAGTGATTACATTGCGGGGGCGCATCCTGCGGTATTAAAGCGGTTGGTGGAGACGAATTTGGAGACTCTGCCCGGATATGGCACGGACGAATATTGCGCGTCGGCAGCGGAAAAGATTAAGAAGGCTTGCGGGCTTGGTCAGGATGCGGATGTGTATTTTATATCCGGCGGCACGCAGACCAATCAGATAGTGATAAGCACGATGCTTAAGGGCTATGAAGGCGTAATCTGCGCGGATACAGGACATATCAATGCCCACGAGGCAGGCGCAATTGAGTACTTCGGCGTGAAAGCGTTGCCGCTTAAGGGTGAGGCCGGCAAGATTACGGCTGCGGCGGTGGACGAGTATTGCAGCACTTTTTATGGCGACGATAACCATGAGCACATGGTGTTCCCAGGGATGGTGTATATTTCTTTTCCTACGGAATACGGTACGATTTATTCAAAGGAGGAATTGTCGGACTTGTATGAGGTATGTCGCAAGCACGATATGAAGCTGTTTATTGACGGCGCGAGACTGGCCTACGGTATTGAGAGCAAGGCTTCCGATGTGACGCTTAAAGATATTGCGGCGCTTTGTGATGTGTTCTATATCGGCGGAACGAAGTGCGGTGCGCTGTGCGGCGAGGCTGTTGTCTTTACCGGCGGATGCTGTCCCAAGCATTTTGTGAATCTTATCAAGAAGCGTGGCGCATTGCTGGCCAAGGGGCGACTCCTCGGGGTGCAGTTTGACGCGCTTTTTGCAGATGATTTGTATACGGAAATCGGTCGCTATGCGATTGATATGGCGGAGAAGCTTAAGAAGATTTTTGCCGACAAGGGCTACAGATTCTTCCTGGAATCACCTACAAATCAGCAGTTCGTAATCCTTGACAACAAGAAGCTTAAGGAACTTGAGAAGCAGGTTTCTTTTGGCTTCTGGGAGAAGTACAGTGACACCGAAACCGTCGTGCGCTTTGCGACGAGCTGGTCTACGACGGAGGAGGATCTGGAATTCTTAAAGCGTGTGCTTTAGATGTAAGTCAGCGCCGTTGTACACATAAAGGCGATATGCTATACTAACAAATGTGGAATGCCATGAAATGTTATTTCATGGCGTTACTTTTGTATAAGAAAGCGGGAAATATATGAATTCACGGTTAGGCAGAACTAGTGCATATTTCATACTGATTGTTCTTTCGATGGTGGTGTTTTTTTACTGGGCATCCAAGAAGGAAGTGTGGTTTTGCGATGAAGTTTATACATATGAATCCGCTAACGGAGTAGAATCGGAATGGCCTAATAATCATCCGGACAAATGGATTTCGGGTGCAGATGTGGAGAGTTATCTGGCGGCCGACGATTCCGATTTCAGATTTAAGGCTATAAGTGATATCTTGTACGGAGATCATGTTCCGCTGTACTTTTGGATATTCAGGACGGTTTCGGTTTTGTTTTTCAGGGGAAGCGCGTCGATATGGATTGGACTTAGTATTAATCTTTTCTTTTTCCTGTTAGCAATATCGTGTTGCTATTTCTTTGTATGTAAGAGCATAGGTGCAGTACCGGCAGCTGTTCTGACTTTCCTGGTAATGGTTCTTTCGCGAGTGGGAATTTGCCAGTTTACTGTATTGCGCATGTATATGATGATGTTGTGTGCGGAGATATTACTGTTAGTGTTAAGTTTCAGAATTATCGGCAGAGAGAAGTGGTCCGCTGCCACATTGGTGGATTATGTGCTGATTTACGCGGTTACGACTGTGGGTCTCATGACGCATTACGATTTCTGGATATTCTACGGATTCTGCGCTGCCTTTTGCTGTCTGTTTCTTTTGGGAAAAGCATTTAAGCAGTGGAAGACGCTTCATGCCAAGGTGCTTTGGTCTTATCAGACCAAGCTGGTATATGGTTGGTGCATATCCTTTGCGGCTGCGCTCCTGACTTTAGACAGGCTGTTCCCTTATTGGAAGTGGAATCTGCACAAGGGAAAAGGCCAAACGGCACTTTCATCATTGGTGATGTTGTCTCATGACAAATTGGATAATATAGGATGGGGGTTCAAACGCTTAGTTGCCGTGCTCTTTGGGGAGAAAGCCCCTGTGTTGCCGGTTATTATTGCTTTTTACGCTTTGATTGTGATTTCACTCATCGTATTAAGCCGTAAGGAGCGTTTTGCTGAGGTTAGAGCGATTGTTATAACGATGGCGGTATCAGTGGCTTACAGACTTGTGGTCTGTTATACGCTGCCTGATGCGCGAGAAGAGAGATATTTGTGGTGCGCAATTACATTGGAGGCACTTTGCTTCGGCTATTCTGTTATAGTGCTGATTCAGACATTTCTGAAGAGTAAGACTTTAAAATATATAATAGCGGTGGTTCTGTGCATGGGCGTGACTCTGTTGAACGTTTTGAATTTGAACCGTGGCAATAATATCAGTTACCTCATGTATCCTGATAAGAATATCCCGCTGCTTGAGAGTTACTCTGATGTCCCGTGGCTGGTATACGGCCCGATATGCGGTGTTTATTCGTATTATGACTGGATTATTCCTAAGGAACTATGCTTTGTTACGGAAGATAAAGCAGAAGAAGATGCACAGGCTGTGGAATATC
This sequence comes from Lachnospiraceae bacterium, assembly GCA_017544835.1. Lineage (GTDB taxonomy): Bacteria > Bacillota > Clostridia > Lachnospirales > Lachnospiraceae > UBA1258. The sequence goes on from JAFYDI010000005.1 coordinate 16,632, forward strand.
TGAAGGACAAAGATTCTTTCATATTGTACGTTAATGAAGGATTGCTTGAGGATGCTGTGGATTTTATAGGCAGCGTTAACGGCACAGATTACTCTGTTGAATATCTTATGCAAAGCACCAACCTGAAGGTGTACGCAATTAAACGATAAATTGCCCTAAGGCGCTTTTCTGTAGGCGCCGGGAGTTTTGAGATAGTATTTTTTGAAAGCATTGGTGAAATGCTCGGGAGAGGAGAATCCAAGTTCCTCGGAGATTTCGCCGATGCTTTTTTGCGTGCCTTTAAGAAGTAAGAGGGCAGCAGACATGCGGGCTTCCGTTTTCTTTTGCTGAAAAGTCATGTTGTAGTGCTTGTTAAGTAGACGCTCGGTCTGGCGGGTGCCAAGGTTAACGCGGCGCGAAAGCTCGGAGAGGGTTAAGTCTTTGTAATCGTAGAGGAAGGCCTCTTCGATGGTGAGATAGGTCAGGTCGGCAGGGTTAGTGAGAACCGTCGGGGCATGCTTGACGGTGCCCTTTTTGTAGAGCCTTGTTATTGTCAAAAGAAACTGCTGAATGAGGGATGTCAGCATGAGCTCGTAGCCGTACTTCTTGGAATTAAGCTCCGCAAATATAGCCTCCATAATCTGCGCCGGTGCATTACCCGCATCACAGATGTGAAAAGCAGTATCAATAAAAGGCATCATAGGATTGCCGCGCTTAACCGTCTCGGGCACACTCACCTGCAAATACATTCCATACTCAACCATCACATCATCGGGGTCCGAAATCTGCTCATGAAATACACCGGGGCCCGTTACAAAGAACGTTCCCGGTTCTACTTTGTAGGTAACCTTATCCGCTATCAGCGTTCCTCGCCCGCTTTTGATGTAGTGCAACTCATAGCTGTTCTTACTATGACTGTGCCCCGGAAAGGGAGTCAAGATTGTCTCTTCGCCTATGCTTAGTATCGTAAATTCTATACCCGACATCTCAAAAGATATCCGTAAGTCTCTGTATTTCATGCCCTATACCTCGCCATATAACGATAATATCACATAGACTGTAAAAATGCGACACTTAATTGCATAATCGGTCACCCTATGACATTGTTTAACATATTATGCCGCGATACTCTATAGGTAGAGATACAGCAAAGGTGCCTGTACCTATAGGTGGAATAAAGAGTTAAACAATGTCGGAGGATATGATGATTGTAAAGGGTACGTATTTTCAAAATGATGCAGAGAAGCCGCTCGTGTACGGCGATGTTGAGATAGAGAATGTTAAGAGACAGAGACTTAAGGGGGAACCTCTTAAGGACAGCGTATTGTGTGAGCCTGTGATGGTGGGCTTTTGCGGGACAGACAATGAACTTATGAATATGGGGGCAAGGGGCGAGATGGGTCCGAAGTTCCCGGAGGGTAAGAACAGACTTATTAACGGTCACGAAGGTATCGTGTGGGTGCCTTCGGAAAACAGATTCGCAATTGTGCTGATTCGTGGCGGTAACAGTGTGGACCCCACAAGATATACAGAAGACGAGACATATTTTGAGTACGGGTGCGATAAGGCAGACGGACTCTTTGCGGATAAGCAGTATTTCAACCCGGATATGCTGCTTAAGATTCCAGATGGATATGTGCATGATGGGAAGTTAGACCTTTCTTTTGCCAAGAAGATGGTGTTCCCGGACCCGTTTGCGTGCATGCTGTTTCAGCTTGAGAGAATGGAGGACATGGGAAGTGCCCATAACTTCAGACGTACGATGAGAGAGCACAAGTGCGAAGAGGCGAAGGCCCGCGAGATAGCCAAAGAAGAAATTTTTAAAAGAACCGTAATCTTTGGCCTCGGCACGACAGGTATGTTCATCGGAGACCTGATTTCAAGGAAGTATCCGAATTCAAAGATTTTATTCGTGGCAAGAAGCGAGGAGGATTCGCAGAAGGTTCGGTTTGCGCTTAAGAATTCGCACGCCGAGTACTTAAGGAACATCTATGACAGTGAGCAGGAGCTCGCGGACGCGATAGTTGAGAGGCTTGGCGGCAGGGCGACGACATTTATCGGTGTCAGCGGCTCGAATGTGGAGCACAGAGTTGCTTTTGAGCACAGGGTGCTTGGATGTAACGGGCTTTACAACAGCTTTTCGCTTGGTCCGAAGGTTTCTTTTGACACGATGCCTTTTGGATTCGAGAACCATTTGATTATTGCGTCCATCAATTTCAGGCAGGATCACATGGAGCAGGCGATTGAGATGCTTGCGAAGAGCAATTACGATGAGATTGTGGAACTTATTGACAGGGATGAGTTCGCAGAGGACCCCATTAAAGCGTACAAAGAAAAAATTTACTCAAAGGGTGCGCCCATGAAGACTGCGGTTATCTGGAACGAAAAGTATGTGAACAGGGAGAGATAAGATGAAGACAGTTAAGATAAATAAACCTTTTGAAATAGGAGTTGTGGATACGGAGAAGCCTGTGCCCGGCGAGGGCGAGGCGCTTTTGCAGGTTATGTACTGCGGAATCTGCGGCGCGGATGTGGCAAGTTTTACCGGCAATCAGCCTTTTACCACTTACCCAAGGATTCCGGGACATGAGTTTAGCGCAAGAATCGTGGAGATTCCGGAGAATTCGCGCGGACTTAAGGCGGGAGACATTGTTACCTGTAACCCTTATTTTAACTGCGGGAAATGTTATTCATGTAAGCGTGGCTTTGTAAACTGCTGCACAGACAACCAGACAATGGGTGTGCAGCGAGACGGAAGCTTCAGGGAATATATTGTGATGCCTATCGAGCGTATTTACGAAGGCAGGGGATTATCGGCCAAAGAACTTGCTTTGGTAGAGCCTTTCACCATCGGCTGGCATGCACTTAGCCGCACAGAGATTAAGCCTACAGACAGAGTGCTCGTGGTCGGCGCCGGTCCCATCGGACTTTTTGCAACGATTTCTGCTGTAGCCAAGGGCGCAATCGTGTATGTGGCAGATATTCTCGACGGTCGTCTTGAGAAGGCTGTGAAGTTTGGGGCCAAGGGTACCATCAATTCTTCCAAGGTTGACATCGTGGAAGAGGCTATGCGTATTACCGACGGCGACGGTTTTGATGTATGCGTTGAGGCATGCGGAAGTTCTGTGACGTTCCTTAATTGTATCGATTGTGCTGCTTTTGCCGGCAAGATTATTCTTATCGGTAACGGCAAGAAGGAGACGACCTTCCTTCACTCAATTCTTCTTAAGAAGGAGCTTAATGTCTTCGGCAGTCGTAACT
>JAFYDI010000053.1 GCA_017544835.1 Lachnospiraceae bacterium
AACGACTACGAGAATTATGCGGATTCCGATAAGGATGGTGTGATTACCGTAGATTATATGGAGCCGGGCAAATATCTGGTGACGCTTCTTCCGATAGAAGGGTACACGATTCCCGACAAGCCTGCCGAAGTTACGGTTAAAGATAAGGTTACTTATGAATTCATCGAAGATATAGAGCTGTTGTTTAGCGAAAAGTCCGAAGCTGAGGCCAGGATGGAAGATTCGATGGTATTAGGTGCCGACTCCTATGCGGATAAGAAGCAGACAACTTCTTTTGCCAAAGACGGTTATGTATATGGCGTGGATGTATCCGAGAAGAATACAGTTACCGACTGGAATAAGGTGTACGAATCGGGCATAAGATTTGTAATGTTAAGAGTTGGATACAGAGGTTCGATATCGGGAGATATAGTGATTGATGAGTCGTTTGATCAGTATGCGACGCTTGCCAATCGCGCGGGACTCGATGTAGGCGCATATTTCTTCTCTCAGGCAGTTAATGAGAAAGAAGCTGTCGAGGAAGCATCGGCCGTATATGCATGTTGTCGAGAAAAAAACATATGTTATCCTATTTGCATCAGAATAGATCAGGCCGGAGGCTTAGGTCGCGCAGATTCGCTCGATCGTGAGACGAGGACAAAAATCGCCAAGGCTTTTCTGGAGACGGCCAAGGGTTTCGGATATGAGCCTTGCGTATATGCCACATCGAACTGGCTTAAAACAAATCTTGATATGAAGAAACTTTCGGGCTACAGGATTTGGATGGCTCAGTTTAATGCCAATCCCGTTGAGGATATCTACTATGATATGTGGCAATATTCCTCAAAGGGCAAGGTTCCGGGCATAGACGGCGAGGTTTCGTTAAGCAAATCATTCTTGAATAATTAAATCTAGATTATATAAATGGAGAGAGACAATGGGCAAATTGACAGTAGAAAAATGTGATATTGAAGGCGTACTCATTATTACACCTGAAGTAAGAGAAGATGCCAGAGGCTATTTCATGGAGACATATCAGAAAAAGGATTTTGAAGCAGCCGGCGTTAATGTAGACTTTGTACAGGACAATCAGTCTGCATCAAGAAAGGGCGTTTTAAGAGGACTTCACTTCCAGAAGCAGTTCCCTCAGGATAAGCTTGTAAGAGTTATCAAGGGTGCTGTGTATGATGTATGCGTAGACCTTCGTGAAGGCTCTAAGACTTTTGGTAAATGGATGGGCGTTGAACTTTCCGAACAGAATAAGAAGCAGTTCTTTATTCCCAAGGGATTTGCTCATGGATTTTTGGTACTTTCCGATTACGCAGAGTTCGTGTACAAGTGCTCTGACTTCTATCATCCCAACGATGAGGGCGGTATCATATACAATGACCCCGACATCGCCGTTAAGTGGCCCATTGAAGAAGGCCTTGAACTTATCATGAGCGAAAAGGACACCAAATGGGGCGGATTGAAAGAATATGTCGCAGAAAGAAAATAAGAAAACATTCAGCTTAATATGGAAGCTTGCGCGTAACGATTTTAAGAACCGTTACGCCGGCTCCTATCTGGGAGCACTGTGGGCTATGGTTCAGCCGGTTGTCACAGTGCTTATGTACTATATCGTTTTTGACAAGATTTTCAAACAAAGAGCTACTGCCGTGGCCGGCGGAATAGAGGTTCCCTATGTGCTTTTTCTGACTGCGGGCCTTGTTCCCTGGTTTTATTTTTCTGAAGGCTTATCTAACGGAGCCAATGCATTGGTGCAGTACAGTTACCTTGTTAAGAAGGTTGTATTTAAAATTGACATTCTGCCTGTTATAAAGGTCGTTGCCGCTTCCTTTATACATGTCTTTTTCATGTGTGTACTTCTGATTGTGGCGGCAGTATACAAATATTATCCCAATCTCTACACATTTCAGCTTATTTATTACAGTTTTTGCCTGTTTGCGCTGCTCTTGGCATTAAGCTATGCCACGTCGGCGATAGTGGTATTTTTCAGAGATTTAAATCAGATAATATCAATCTTTTTGCAAATCGGAATGTGGGCGACCCCCATTCTTTGGAATATAGCGAATTTATCACCCAATTGGCAGATTGCCATGAAGGTTATTAATCCTGTGGCATATGTGGTGCTTGGATACAGAGCAACTATATGCGAGAACAAGGGCTTCTGGACGGAACCGTTATATACGGCGTATTTCTGGGGAATCGTGCTGGTGCTTTGGCTCATCGGCAGAGGTATTTTTAAGAAGCTTAAGGTTCATTTTGCGGACGTTTTATAGAGGTATTGATGGCTAAGGATTTACTTGAGACGGAATCAAAAGAAAAAATCATATCGGTAAAAGACCTTAAGAAGGCGTACAAGCTATATAACAAGCCTTCGGATCGTCTTCTTGACGCATTTGGGCTTAAGAAGAATTGTTATACGGTGAACTATGCGCTTAAGGGCGTTGATATAGACATTTACAAGGGTGAGACAGTGGGTATTATAGGTACAAACGGCTCCGGCAAGTCTACCCTTTTGAAAATAATAACGGGTGTTCTTAATCCAACTTCCGGTGATGTGACCGTTAACGGACGCATCTCTGCCTTGTTGGAGCTTGGTGCAGGATTCAATCAGGAATATAACGGTATTGAGAATATCTATCTTAACGGCACCATGATGGGCTTTTCTGAGAAGGAAATCGAGCAGAAGCTGCCGGACATTCTCGAATTTGCGGATATCGGTGATTATGTGTATCAGCCGGTTAAGACTTATTCCTCGGGTATGTTCGTGCGTCTTGCTTTTGCAGTTGCGATTAACATAGATCCCGAGATTTTGATAGTGGATGAGGCGCTTTCGGTTGGTGACGTGTTCTTTCAGTCGAAGTGTTATCACAAGTTTGAAGAGTTTAAGAAGTCGGGCAAGACGATTATATTTGTATCACATGATTTAAGCTCGATTTCAAAGTACTGCGACAGAGTTCTGGTGCTTAATAAAGGCGATAAGGTTGCTGAAGGTAAGCCCAAGGAAATGATAGACGTATACAAGCAGATTCTTGTGGGACAGTATGCAGAGGACAAGGGCGATATGTTCGCTCAAGACGGAGAGAACAAGGAGTTGCTTGAGTACGGCTCGAAGGATGCGGTGATTGAAGAGTATTGGGTTACCGATTCTAAGGGACTTCGAACCAATGCGCTTATTAAGGGCGATACCTTTACGATACATATGAAGGTGCGCTTCGACAAAGATGTGGAGAAGCCTATATTTGCCTACAAGTTCGTTAATCCCAAGGGCGTAGAGGTTACAGGTACCAATACGATGTTCGAGAAAGCGTTCCTGGAGAACTGCAGCGCGGGAACTGAGCTTGAGATTGCTTTTACGCAGGATATGAACCTGCAGGGCGGCGAGTATCTGATTTCTTTTGGCTGTACCGGATATATAAACGATACGTTTACGGTTTATCACAGAATGTACTACGCTATGAGCATTGCGGTAATATCCGACAAAGATACGGTGGGATATTACGATATGAACAGTAAGATAGAAGTTACGAAGATTAAGTAGTCGTGAGCACTACATGATTTTTCAGAGGTTTTTGATGGTTAATAGTATCTTTATCGGAAAGGTAAATGTTAACTTCATAGATTGCGAGCCGGAGAAGAACAAGGGTTATTTTAAAGAGGATTTACTCAGGATTGTTCGTGATACCAACAAATTGGAATATCCGGGGATAATTGCGGACAAAAATCGGTATGAATATCTGTATCATTTGTCAGACATTCGAGGAAATATTGTGAGATGGCTGCCTATAAAGCAGGGAGACACTGTTCTTGAACTAGAGGCTGAGTGTGGCGCAATAACAGGCGCTCTTCTTGAAATGACTGACAATGTTACTGCATACTGCGATTGCGCGACAGATGCAGAGATAATTGCAGAGCGATTCTCGAATTGCAAGAAATTTGTCGTTTATGCAGGAACAATTGGAGCAATAAATACAATTACTGGAGAGTTTGACTGGGTAATAGTCAGAAATGCGAGATTACTGCCTGAAGCCGAGCGCCTGGTGGGCAAAAAGGGACGCGCGATATTTATTACAGATAACCGTATGGGTATGAGAAACCTGGCGGGAGTCAAAGCTTCGGGTGAGAGTGAATACTTTACCGGCGTGGAGGGCAAGAGCGATTCGGGCTTTACCTTTGCCGGAATCAGAAAGATTCTTACGTCGACCGGCTTTTCCAAAGCTCAGATGTTCTATCCATATCCCGACTACAGATTTATGAAGAGTCTGTATTCCAATTCCAGACTTCCGAAGACCGGCGAGCTGGTAGACAACAGATTTAATTTTGAGTCGGACAGACTGGACCTCTTTTCGGAAAAAGAAGCCTTCGATGCATGTTGCGAAGACGGAAGCTTTCAGTATTATTCCAATTCATATCTGGTAGTTCTCGGTAATCCTGTTGGAGTTGAGTATGCAAGATTCTCCAACGACAGGGCTCCGGAGTACGGAATATTTACAACTATTGAGTCGACAGGCGCCGGCAAGGTAGTACGAAAGAGACCATTAAGTGAAGCGGCATTTGAACATGTCAGAAATCTGGGCAAGTACTATACGAAGTTGTCGGAGAGATATCTGGGTTCCGAACTTAAGATTAACAGATGTAATGTTCTTGAAACGGGAGAAAGAATTTCGGCCGACTTTGAGTATGTAGAAGGCGTGGAACTCTCCAGAATATTTGATAAGTTTTTAAAGGAAGATAACCTTAAAGAGTTCTATGCGTACTTTGACAAATATGTAAGCCTCATAGGCTATAATGATGATGCCGATATTGCGGATTTGGATGTTGTCTTTTCCAACATTCTTGTAAACGGAGAAGATTGGACGCTTATAGATTATGAGTGGTGTAAGGATGGCAATGTACCTGTTCGCGAGACTGCATACAGAGCACTGTATTGCTATTTGTTGGAAGATAAGAGCAGAGATAAAATAAATCAGGATTTAATTCTTGACAAGCTCTTTCTTTCGCATGAAGCGGCAGAAGATATTAGAAATGACGAGGTAATCTTCCAGAAGCGTGTAACAGGGCGCAATCTCTCGCTTGGCGAGTTGCGTGAGCGCTTTGGAATTAAGAGCGTTAATCCTATACCGCTTGTCGGAAAGATTAAAGATAATTCTTCAATATATAAAGTTATGATTTATCCCGGCAGGGGAGCAGGTGAGTTCAGCGAGGAAACCGCATATGAGTTTAAGGATGCATATGTGGATGAGAATGTTGCCAGGATTACAGCCGCAGTCGGAACAGACAACTCGGTTATGAGAATCGATCCGCTCGATGCGCCTTGCCTTGTTACCGTAAGAGAGGCCAAGCTTGGAGAAGAAGATTTCCCGGTCGACAGCAAGAAGTATGTACTGTCTAACGGAGTAAGAATAGGTAAGAACAATTTTGTTTTCTCAACAGCCGATCCCAATTTGTATTTTAATGTAGATGGATTTATCCATGATGAAGATACATTCCTGTATCTTGAACTTGAAGTGGTACCGCTTGCTGCCGACACAGCCGAAGCGGTTGCCAAGAATATAAAGAAGTTGTTTTGATTCGTGATGACTATGATTAAAAGTCTTATTAAGAATGCGACAATTAAACATGCGGACAAAGTATATTTAAAGTCTGTCGAGGGAGCTGTTCCTTCCTATGATAAATGGATCAGGGACAAGGAGTCTTCTTTTGAGAGATTTGATATGTCTGTGCGCTCAAAAGGAGATTCGGATGCTGGCGATGAAGCGAAAGCCATGTCGAAGCTTTCTTATGTTGCGACTTACGAAGGCTCGAGTTTCAGAATTATTCCTTATTCCGTTGTGGACACTTCTTTTGAAGTTAAGAATTATATAGAAGATTTTATCATTTTTGCCAACGGCGAGCTTACCGACAGAGCGATTCCTTTTATAAAGAAAGCGTTTGGGGACAATCCCGAGGCAGATATTCTTTATGGCGATGAGGATATAGCGACTCTTGACGCGGGAGATTTGCTTAAGTACGGAAGAAGCGTGGTTGGAACGAGACAGAATCCGTTCTTTAAGCCGGAGTGGTCGCCCAACACTTTTTTGGATCATTTCTATTTTTGTAATGTGGTAGCAATCAGAAGGAGTTCATTCAGAGACGTTTATATGCCCACAGATTCATATGGGGCCAGAAAAATTTATCGAATGCTTCTTGAATACATATTTAAAGATGAGAAGAATCTTCGTAAGAGCGTAATCAATGTGGGCGAGATTTTGATTCACGCCACAGACTATACCAACAATGAGATAAAGTTTGAGAATGCAGGCAGATATGCCGGCAATCTTACGGTGCTTAAAAACGATAAATATAAAATATCGGTCGTTATCCCATCAAGAAACAATCCTCATCTATTGGAACAATGCCTGTCTTCGCTTTTTGAATCTCTGTATGATGATACCGAGGTTGAAGTCATAGTAGTAGACAACGGCAGCGATGCGGATAAGAAGCAGGAAATCGAAGCGGTGCTGTCCAGATATCATGCCATATATAAGTATGTTCCGATGGAGTTCAATTTCTCGGCACAATGCAATATCGGAGTGGCAGAATCCAGGTATTCGGCAATACTTTTGTTAAATGACGACATAACATTTAGGCAAAAAGGCACTCTTGAAACAATGGCTGATGAGCTTAAATACAGCTTTACAGGCGCGGTAGGCATTAAACTGTTATACCCGGACGGAAGAAGCATTCAGCATGCCGGCGTTATGAATAACCGAATCGGTCCTGTCCATAAACTTCAGTTTTGCGATGACAGAAAAGAGTATTATCACGGATTTAACCGTACCGTTCAGAATGTTTCGGCGGTGACGGCTGCGTGCCTTATGGTAAGACGTGATGCTTTTGATAAGGTACATGGATTTGACGAGACCTTGAAGGTCGCATTTAACGATGTGGATTTTTGCTTCAGACTTCTTGAAGCAGGATATGTTAATTTGGTATGCAATAACGTATATGCGATTCATGCCGAATCTGTTACCAGAGGAAGAGACGAGGATATCAAATCGATAGTACGCCTTAACGTGGAGAAAGAACGACTTTACGAAGTGCACGGTTCGTTTCGCGGATATGATCCGTACTTCTCCAAATATCTTTTGTCGGACTGCTTAGATTCAAGAATTGTTCCGGCCAATGAATATGAGTACAAAAGAGCCGAAGAAATCGTAACCGGAAAGTCGGCTGTGGATTTAGAGAGAAACGGAGCCAGAGAGGATGCGTGCGTGATTCTTTCGGCGGAATATGCCGATGTGAAGAGCGAGTTTTCTTTTGACAACAGTGAAAATGATTGCTATCTGGTGCAGGGGTTTGCGTATGTAAGCGGAACGGATAACGCATGTTATCGCAAGTCTCTTCTTTTAAAAGGCGAGCATCAGACATATGCTTTTCCCATTAAAGGGTGCATCCGTAACGATGTCGCACTTTCCTGTAAGGACCAGGTAAATGTTGAAAAATCGGGATTTTGTGTTAACATACCTAAGTCGGAATTAAATCCCGGCAATTACAGAGTCGGAATACTCATGACCAAGAAAATGTCCCGGGAAAAGCTTTACACCTTTTCCAATAAATATATGGTGGTGAAATAAATGGATTACAAAGAACTCTACGAGCAGGAGCAGGAAAGAAACGCAGTACTTTCGGAGCGCCTTGCCGAGCTTGAAGAGGAGAAAGAAGAAATCTCTTATAAGCTTAAACGCATCAAAGACAATCCCATATGGAAAGCTTCCACGCCCGTCAGAATGTTTGGACATAAAGTGGTGAACAACGTAAGACGCGTTAAGAATCTCGGCGGCCCCAAAGGCATCGCCATGAAGATAAACTATAAGAAACGCGAAGCCGAGGCCAAGAAATTCTACGGCACCAAGAGCTTCCCCGATGAGGCTCGCAGAAAGTTCGAAGAGGAGTTTTCTTTTGAATACAGACCTCTTATAAGCATTCTTGTACCGCTTTACAACACCGACAAGACCATGCTTAAGGAAATGATTGATTCGGTTGAGTGGCAGACTTATTCAAATTGGGAACTGTGCCTTGCCGACGGTTCCGACGAAGCGCATGCTTATGTTGGTGAAACGGTCAAAGAATACGGAGACGCTCGCATTAAATATACTAAGCTTGAAAAGAACGAGGGTATTTCCGGCAACACCAATCAGTGCCTGAAACTTGCAACAGGTGAGTATATAGGCCTTTTCGATCACGATGACATTCTTCATCCTTCGGCGCTTTTTGAGTATGTGAAGGTAATTAATGAGCAGAATGCGGATTACATTTACTGCGATGAGACCACTTTTAAGAGCGGCAATATAGACCACATGCTTACGATGCACTTTAAGCCTGACTACGCTGTGGACAATCTTCGTGCCAACAATTACATCTGCCATTTCAGCGTATTTAAGAAGTCGCTTCTTGACGGAACCGAACTTTTCAGAACGAAGTTTGACGGCAGCCAGGACCACGATATGATTTTAAGGCTTACCGACAGAGCAGAGAGAATAGTCCATGTTCCGAGACTCCTATACTACTGGCGTTGTCACTCCGGCAGCGTAGCCAGCAACATATCGGCCAAGGAATACGCTATCGATGCCGCCAAGGGTGCGGTAGCGGATCACTTGAGAAAACACGGCTACACGGATTTCAAAATCACCAGTACCAGAGCCTTTGAGACTATATTTAAGATTAGGTATAAACTCAACGGAACACCATTAATAACGATTGTTATTCCAAATAAAGACCACGCGGCAGACCTTAAGCGTTGCGTTACTTCAATACTTGAGAAGTCTACCTATACCAATTATGAGATAATAATCGTTGAGAATAACAGCACGGAGAAAGCAACCTTCGATCTTTACGAAGACCTTAAGGAAATGTCCGATAAGATTAAAGTTGTGACCTTCGAAGGCGAGTTTAATTACTCGGCGGTTAACAATTTTGGTGTATCCTTTGCAAAGGGAGAATACATTCTTTTGCTGAATAACGATACCGAAGTTATCACGCTTAACTGGCTTGAAGAGATGCTTATGTATGCTCAGCGTGAAGATGTCGGGGCTGTAGGCGCAAAGCTTTATTACGGCGATCACACCATCCAGCACGCCGGTGTGGTAATCGGGCTCGGAGCTCACAGAACGGCCGGCCACACTCACTACAAGATGCCCAAAGAAAACTTAGGTTATATGGGTCGTCTGTGCTACACACAGGATGTTACGGCGGTGACGGGCGCATGCCTACTGGTTAAGAAGTCCCTCTGGGATGAGGTGGGCGGACTTGACACCGATTTTAGGATATCGTTAAATGATGTTGATTTTTGTCTGAAACTTCGCGAGAAAGGGTATTTGAACGTATTTACTCCTTTCGCAGAGCTTTACCACTATGAGTCGATTTCGAGGGGACTCGATGATAAAGGTGAGAAAGCAGAGCGATACAATAAAGAATCTGAGTTATTCAGGACCAAATGGAAAGAAGTGCTTGAGAAGGGCGACCCTTATTACAATGCGAACTTTTCTTTGGACAGAAGCGATTTTTCAGTAAAAGTTGAATAAAGGAGATGTGTCAGATGACGGTTAAAGAACAATACGAATTTTGGCTTAGCGACTCATATTTTGACGATGCTACCAAGGCAGAGCTTAAGGCTATTGCTTCCGATGACAACGAAATTAATGAAAGATTTTATAAGAACTTAGAGTTCGGTACCGGCGGACTCAGAGGCATAATCGGTGCCGGCACCAACAGAATGAACGTATATACCGTAAGAAAGGCTACTCAGGGACTTGCCAACTACATCCTTAAGCAGGGTGCCGAGAAGAAAGGCGTAGCGATTGCATACGACTCCAGAAGAATGTCCCCCGAGTTCGCTGACGAAGCAGCTCTTTGCCTTGCGGCTAACGGCATTAAGGCTTATGTATTCGAAACTTTAAGACCTACACCGGAGCTTTCTTTTGCAGTAAGAGAGCTTGGATGTACCGCAGGTATCGTTGTTACGGCCAGCCACAATCCGCCTGAATACAACGGTTACAAGGTATACTGGGAAGACGGCGCTCAGGTTACCGCTCCCAAGGACAAGGACATCATCACCGAGGTTAACAACGTAGCGAAATTCTCCGATGCCAAGACCATGGCTAAGGATGATGCCATGAAGGCCGGTCTTTACAATGTAATCGGCAAGGAAATCGACGACCGTTACATGGAAGAGCTTAAAAAGCAGATTATCCATCCCGAGATTATTAAGGAAGTTGCGGGCGACATCAAGATTGTGTACTCGCCTTTCCACGGCACAGGTAACATTCCTGTTCGCCGCATTTTGAAAGAACTCGGATTCAAAAACGTATATGTGGTTCCCGAGCAGGAACTTCCCGATCCTGATTTCACAACACTTGAGTATCCCAATCCCGAGGATCCCAAAGCATTTACTCTTGCGCTTAAGCTTGCAAGAGAGGTTAAGGCTGATGTAGTACTCGCAACTGACCCTGACGCAGACCGCCTCGGAATTTACTCATACGATACCAAGACCGATGACTACGTTCCTTTCACCGGTAACATGTCCGGTATGCTTATCGCAGAGTACATATTAAAAGAAAGAACCAAGCTTGGCACAATGCCCGTTAATCCCGCACTCGTTAAGACCATCGTTACCACCAACATGGCCGACCCGATTGCCGAGAAATACCATGTTAAGCTGGTAGAAGTTCTTACCGGATTTAAGTACATCGGTGAACAGATTAAGTGGTTCATTGAGAGAGGTACCAACAACTATGTATTCGGTCTTGAAGAAAGCTATGGTTGTCTCGCAGGTACACACGCTCGCGATAAGGATGCAGTTGTAGCTGTTATGTGCTTATGTGAAGTTGCCGCATGGTGCAAGAAGAACGGCGTTACTCTTTGGGATCGCATGCTTGATATCTACAAGGAATTCGGTTATTACAAGGAAGACCTTTACACCATCACTCTTAAGGGCATGGACGGCTCACAGAAGATTCAGGAAATGATGGAGAAGCTTCGTAAGAATCCTCCCAAGGAACTTGGAGCATGGAAGGTCCTTTCCTTCAGAGATTATGATAAAGACGTTATCATCGATATGGCTACGGGAGAGAAGAAGCCTACAGGTCTTCCCAAGTCCAACGTATTATACTTTGATTTAACAGACAATGCTTGGTGCTGCGCCCGTCCTTCGGGAACCGAGCCCAAGATTAAGTTCTACATCGGCGTAAAGGGCAACAGCCTCGAAGATTCAGCTCAGAAAGTTGAAGAACTTAAGAACAATCTTAAAGCAATACTGTAAGGTACAATGGGTAATATTTCAAAAACCATCCGTTATTTTAAAAGAAACGGTATCAAAAAAACATTTTACGCAACGGCGGAGCGTCTCTTTTACAGGGACGTTCCGCTTAGTGCGTCCGAAAGCACATTTGAAGGACCGATAGACGAAGACATTAAATTCAGCATATTGGTGCCGGTGTATGAAACTGCGGAGAGATATCTTAAAGAGATGATAGATTCCGTTCTCGGTCAGGCTTATGGAAACTTCGAACTTATTCTTGCAGATGCATCCAAATCCGACGGACCTGCAAGCGTAATAAAGTCATACACAGACGAACGTATTAAATATATTAAGGTTCAAGAAAACGGAGGCATCTCCGCCAACACCAATGTGGCACTTGAAGCGGCTACGGGAGATTACTGCGCACTTCTCGATCACGATGATTTCTTAAGCTTTGATGCGCTTTATGAGAATGCTCTCCTACTGTCTGATGCGAAGAGAAAAGGGCAGAAGGTTACCCTGATATATTCAGACGAAGACAAGTGTAACGGTGACGCTACCAAGTATTTCGAACCTCATATCAAGGAAAACTTTAATTTGGATTTAATATTGTCCAACAATTATATCTGCCATTTCACTGTTATTAAGACGGAACTTCTTAAGGAAATTAAGTTCAGAAGTGAATATGACGGGGCGCAGGATTATGACGTGATTTTACGTACTATAGCGCATTCCGAGCCTTCTGAGATACGCCACATCGGCAAGATTTTGTATCACTGGCGCTGCCACGAAGAGTCTACGGCTTTCAATCCCGCCAGCAAGGAGTATGCATATGAAGCCGGTAGGAAAGCTATAGAAGATTTTCTTTTTACAAGATATGGCAAAAGGATTCCGGTTACAGACCTTCCTCACAAAGGCTTTTACAGAGTTGAATGGGGTAACGACATTTTTGAAATCAGACCCGAATTGGGAGCCATCGGTGACCTTTATATTGAAGGAAATAAGATAACGCGCGGTATATATTCGAATATCGGGCAGGAATTATTTTTAAACATGAATAAACATTTTTCGGGATACATGCACGGAGCTGTTCTTACAAGAGATGTTACAGCTTGCGATATACGTACCGTGACACCGTCCCCTAAGATGACAGACGCTTACGAAAAGCTGATAAAAAGCCTTGAAGAATTCTCATCAGACCACAAGAATAACAAGGCGGCAATCCATGCTTATGCCGGAGAACTGAGCATGAATTTTGCCGAAGAACTGCAAAAACAAGGTTTAATTTTTCTTTTTCTTCCAAAAATCGACAGATAGTAGGACCTCAGTACCAATATTAAGAAAAGATTAATTTGTTTTATAGCAAAGTTCGATGTAGTATTGTAATAGTGTTTTCTTATATATATTGAGAATACGCTACGGCGTTTAGTTTTTGGAGGAAATATGTCAGGAAAGAAGAAGAAAACTTCCGCAGGTAAAATTGTTTTGTTCATCGCGGAGATTTTAATTTTGGTAGCTCTTTTGGTCGTAATGTGGCTTGTTCTTAAGACTACCGATAAGGAGGAAGGCGTACAGAAGGTTTCCATCGACGAGAAGGAAATTGAAGTGGCACTTCCCGAAGAAGTTAAAGAAAACGAAGCTATGAAGGGATATAGAAACATCGCACTTTTCGGTGTTGACTCCCGTACCGGTCAGCTTGATTCAAAGACACGTTCCGATACAATTATCATAGCATCCATCAATCAGGATACCAAAGAAGTAAAGCTCATGTCGGTTTACAGAGATACTTATTTAAATGTAGATCCCGGCAAGACCAATAACTATGATAAATGTAACAGTGCATATGCATACGGCGGCGCAGACAGAGCCATCAAGATGCTCAATGCCAACCTTGACCTTAACATTACCGATTTTATCACAATCGGTTTCGAAGGTCTTCGCGATGTTGTCAATGCACTTGGCGGCGTATACATTGATGTAGATGATGCAGAGATTAAGCACCTTAACAACTACCAGATTTCAATGGTAGAGAAGATGAGCGATGTTGATACATACACTCCCGTAAAGGATACAGGCTATCAGCTTCTCGACGGTTTACAGGCTACAGCATATTGCCGTATCCGTTATACTGCAGGCAACGACTTTAAGAGAACCGAGAGACAGAG
>JAFYDI010000054.1 GCA_017544835.1 Lachnospiraceae bacterium
GAAATACAGCAAAAAGCAACGCTCTTCAAGCTATTTTCAGCACACATATCCAAAGTGTTTCTATAGCAGTTCTCCAAATCCTTTTCCAATTCAGGAGTAAGTTTGTACCGGACAATTGGTCCTACTATATGAATTACTTTCTTTGCCGGAAGATTATAAGCTTCAGTAAGCATTGGAACGGCGGTCGGCTGTTCATAGTCTCTTCCGTATCTTATTCGAAGTTCATTCATCTGCCTGTAGCACTCAGCTCTTAATTGCACTCCTGCAAAAGTATGGATACAGTTATCTATGCAAGTATGCATCGGAACAAAGCAACCAAGCATCTGCGAATTAGCGGCATTTACTATGGCATCGACCTGAAGTCTTGTAATGTCTCCCTGCCAGACGGATATACCCTCCGTCGCAGTCGGAATATCCGATAATTTTACGATGTCTTTTTCTTTGGCCCTTTCCTTCAGATATTCGTCCTGAGTCTTCAGCACTCCGCTCGGAAGGTCTTTAGGCATACGGATATTCATAAGCGAACGAAGGATACGTCTCTTTCCTTCTGAATCCGCCGGAACCGGAAGCTCTTTATATTCCTCCGAATCCATCTTGAATTGCTCCACAAGATAATTCAGTCTTTCGTCCTGCGTCATTCTGTCACCCTATTTTATTCACAAAATCAGCCATCATATCCGAAATCTTAATGGTCTGAGGACATACATGCTCGCAGCTGTGGCAGTGGAGGCATGCGGAAGGCTTCTTATCGTCGGGCATAGCCATAAGAGCCATGGGAGCGATAAATGCCATGCCACCCGCCTGAGCGGTAAGCAGATGCTCATTGTACAAAGAAATAATATAAGGAATATCAAGTCCCATGGGACAATGACTGACACAATAGTGACAGGCTGTACAGGGAATTGATTTTTTGGCCTGCATTCTGTCTGCGATAGCCATGAGTGCGGACATTTCCCGGTCGTTTAAAGGCTTGTCCTCTGCGTAGGTCTTAAGGTTTGCTTCAAGCTGCTCCATATTGGACATGCCCGAAAGGACCATGGTTACGCCCTTTACGCTTTGTAAGAATCTGAATGCCCATGCGGGAATCGCTTCCTCCTGGCGAAGTGCCTTTAATTCTTTTTCCGACTGCTCATCAAGTTTCGCAAGTCTGCCGCCTCTTAAGGGTTCCATAACCCATATGGGAATGTTCCATTCGTTAAGCAGGTCAACCTTAGCCTTGGCATCCTGGAACTCCCAGTCAAGATAGTTTAACTGAATCTGACAGAATTCCATGTCCTTACCATAAGCATCAAGAAATCTTTTCATGGTCTTATATTCGCCGTGGCAGGAAAAACCGAGGTGCTTAATTCTTCCGTTTTTCTTTTGCTCCATAAGATAGTCGTAAATACCAAACTTAGGGTCGAGATACTGCTCTATGTTCATCTCGCAGACGTTGTGGAAGAGATAAAAATCAAAGTACTCCATTCCTGTCTTTTCAAGCTGCTTTTCAAAGATTTCTTTTACCTTTCCCATATTGGAAAGATCGTAACCCGGAAACTTTGTGGCAATATAAAACTTGTCTCTTTCATATTTTGCAAGCGCCTTGCCCATAACAATCTCAGAATAACCGTCGTGATATCCCCAGGCGGTATCGTAATAATTGATGCCGGCAGTCATAGCCTTGTCAACCATCTTAAAGGTCTCTTCTTCGTCAATGCGGCTGTCATCTCCCCCGATTACAGGCAGTCTCATGGCGCCGAATCCAAGCGCCGACAGTTTAATACCCCGGTAGTCTTTGTAAACCATATCCTTCTCCCTTCATGATTAAATATCATCGCAACAGATTAATCAATTTACTGACTATATTATAATTGTACATCTTAGAATTAACTTAATGTCAAGAATTTTATGCGGGCAGAGAAAATCCCCGGACTCTGCTGTTTAAGCGCCGGGGATATTATTTCTTTATGCTTTTTTCTTTGTTACTGTCTTTTTGGCTGCGGGCTTTTTCTCTTCAGCCTTTTTTGCAGTGGTCTTTTTGGCTGTTGCGGTCTTGGTCGCAGCGGGTTTCTTGGCAGCGGTTGTCTTCTTGGCTGTCGTTGCCTTCTTGGCAGTAGCCGCTTTCTTGGTCTCAACAGGCTTTAAGGACTTGGCAAGTGCTACTGCCTTCTCCCAGTTGCCGGCAAAGAAAATGCTTCCTTCCGAAAGTGCCGTTGCGGGATCGAGTTTACCCGACAAAAGCTTAATAAGTGTAGCTGCGTCGGTTCTGATTCTGCAATCATTGTCGTAGTAATCATACGGCTCTGCCACTGCCCTGCCGTTATCGAGCTCTATATAAAGTGCTCCTTCACCTTCTCCTTCAACATCGATTTCAATGGCAAAATGCTCTTTGATATCAGAAGTATCAATCTTCTTTACCGCAGCCTTTGCTTTCTTGACAACCTCTTCATAAGTCATTGTATTATATTCCTCCTTGGTTAATTGAATACTCAGTATTCTTAATTAACTCCATAACCCTTTTACATTTACTGATTATATACCATAATTTTTATTTTTCTACAAAATTTCAAAAATTCAGAAAATTCCCCCAAAGCTTTTAGGCCTTGGGGGAACCATCAATCCGTTTTCAATTGTGCTACAATAACCAGTCTATGTGTCGCAATATAGAGCGGTGTACATGTATAAAGTGTAAGTGTTTCCGTCTCGGTCTGTTCAAGTACCGACAAGTCTTCGGGTTCTACCACTTTAATTTCTTTAACAATATAAGCAAAAGAATCTGTCGCGGTATCAACATATATCGTGTCGCCAATCTCAACCTCATTAAGACGGTTAAAGAAAGAACCGAAACTGTAATTACGGTGTCCCGCGATTACACAGTTGCCGCACTCGCCGATGTATGCCGTACCCGGTTCATGGCCGAGCGAATCGGCAAGAACGCCCGCGCTTACGCCTTCACGCACAGGGTTCTCCGAATCTATTGAAGGGATTCTTAACATGTAGAGGATGTCGCCTTCTGCCATGGTGCTACCGGCGGAGGCCGCTTCACTTGCAGTCTCCGATATGGCCTCATCATTCGCAATGCTTTCCAATGGCACTTCTTTTATGGTTATCTTGTCGTAAAACTCTTCTATTGCACTCTTCTTCATAGCCTGTTGTCTGAAATTTATATACATCGACCCGACTACTATGAAGAGTCCGGCTGCGATAAAAATGCAGCCAAGTATCTTAATTATTACTCTGAATTTCATATTATTTCTTTTTCTTTTTCCTGCCTATAACCATGTATAAGCCGGAAAGCATCAACCCCACGCCCGTGCCGTAGCCTGCCACGGTGCCCATAAAGCCGCCGGTCTTGGCAAGTCTTCTGCGGTTTAAGGTTGCGTCGTATTCATCAGCCAACACTTCCACGGTCTTAACCTTACCCGATGACGAACTGCCTGATGAAGGCTTAGGTGCGGGAGCCGGATGCTTGGAAGGATCGTACTTGGCATTGTATACGGTATTATTGTCTTTCTCGGCAAGAGCTACGCCGTAGCCTTTACCCTTGGTGGTAACCTCAACACCCTTCTGTAGAGACACGGGAATCTCATATCCGTCGGGAGCATCGGTTTCCTTGAGAATATACGTATGATTCTCTTCAAGGTTACCTACAAACATAATCTCACCGTCGTCGTCGCTGTCGGCCTCTGCCACAATTTTATTGCCCTTTGAAGGGTCAATAAGTTCAAAGTGTGCACCGGCAATAATCAAGGAGTTGTCATCCTCGTCCTTAAGACCGGAAATATAGTATACGTACTTATTGAAGTTAACGTTCGAGAAATGCTTTTCTTCGTACGAAACGTCGGACTTATTAAGGAGTGAATCGCCATAGCCTTTAAGCAATACGTTATTGGTAAACTCCTTGGCCTTTTTCTTAAGCATCTTGGCTGTGTATTTGAGGATATATGCCTTGCTGCTTCCGGACTTTGGTACCACTACCTCAAGCACGGTTCTGGGATTGGAGCAGTCGATTCTTACAACCGCGCCGGTCACAAGGCTTCCCTGCGTAAGCGTACCGTCCGAATTAACCGTAGCTTCGTAAAGCTTAACGCTCTCATCGTCAAGTACAAGGCTTGCGCCCATGGTATCCTGAATCACAACCTCCCCGATACCGCTTCGATACAGATTCTGCTGTGCAACGTTCACTTCAACGGTGTAGTTGATTATTTCGTCGTTCTGAACACCTTTCTTGCGGATTACGGAATTGTTGATTGTCGTACTGCAGGACACTTCTGTCTTATTGCCGTACTCTGCGCTTACAAGGCTTGCGGAATTGGGTATGGTAATCTTTCCGTTATTGGCGAATGTATCCCCATCCTTAACCTTCGCATAGAAGGTGATAACAGTCTTATCCGTGATGTTACCGAGGTTAAATGTAAGTGTATTGGTACCCGCATTATAAATCGTACCCGAAACATTCGAAGAATCGGCCACATATTCAAGTCTTGAGTCAAGCGGGTCGGTGACCGTCACATTATTCATAGCCATCTTATTCTGATTGACTGTAATCGTGTAAGGAATAAGGTGTGTATTGTAATCATAGTTGCCCGCAGTCTTGGCAATTACCGTGCTATCGTATGTCTGCTTGGCAGAGTCTTTAACAGCCGCATTTCCGTCGGACTTAAGAGTAACTTCGTTAACGTATTCTTTGGACGCATTACTTGCCCATATCATGTTTTCGGAATCTGTAAGCTTCGTAATAATGACAAAAGAAGCCTTCTTGCCTTCAATATTATCCCCGAAAGAAACTACAACATTTGTAAGATTAGAATCATCAACCGAATAAAGCGAATCGACTGCATCGGCTCCGTCAATCTTAACGTTTTTAATGCCCGCATATATATGACCTTCGGGAATAGCATCTGTAACCGATACGCCCGTAAGTGCCTGCTCGTTGCTGTTAACCTCTACAAGCCAGTCCATAGTATGGTTAACTCTGTCTATCCCGGCGCTGCTCTTCTTAACAGCAGCCTTAGCCATCATGCCGGGGCCCTTGAAGTGCGCCTCCATGCCGGGACCCGTTACGGGTGTCCATTCGGTACCTTTTCCGGAAGCATCATAAGAATAGGTAAGCCAGGCAGAGTTACTCGGTACCGTATGATTCTTTTTAAGATATTCGGCGTAGTTCTTGATGGTGGTGTTGTAAGTAACAGTGTATACGGCTTCTCCGGACATATTACCGGTAAACGCTATCTCGTGCTCGTTGCCGTTTGCGGAAGGTGTAAAGCTTACATCATTGCCAAGCGCATCGACCACTTTAATATCAGTCATTTCGATGGTTACATCATCGTCGGCAACAATTGTATCGTGAAGCACAACATCTTTAATAGTGAACCCATTATTCTTAACGGTGATAGTCCACGTAGCCTTACCGGTGCTGTCAACATCGGTACCCGTCTTGTCGACCCACTTATCCACATCTTTCGATATGGTACTCTTGGCATCCGCAGTCAAAGAAAGCGGCGCATAATCATCCGTTCCCGATGCCGTAATCGTAACTTTATTGGTAACATCTTTATTAATTGTGGTATCGGCGTTGGCATCTTTAACAAGCGCCATCACATCAATATGTGTCTTATATGTAAATACACTGACCTTTGAAGGTGTATTGTCCTTATAATTCCAGCTTATAGTGTTGCCGTCAACGGAAGGAGTAATCGCACCCGAAGCCGCCTCGGATAACGACCCTTCAAGGAATGCCTGACCGGCGCTGAAAGTATCTTTAATAGTGAATCCGTCTTCGTATGCTATAGGCTTTTCATCATTGGTCACGGTAACAGTCCATGTAACGTTGCCATCCGAATCTATTGCGGAAGCCGTCTTGGTAACCTTGGGCGCCTGAGGCATAAATTCTTTAATGCGAACGGTATATGTGTTATGTGCAAAAGTAAGCTCGTACCTGTCCACATCACCGTTATCGGCTTTGTTAAGACTAAGTGTAAGCTCACGGCCCGCATATGCATCCTCAGCGGACTCTACTTCCGTAAAAGTATCGTCTATGGTAAGTATTGCATTGCCGTCTTCATCTATGGAAATAACTCCGAGACGTCTGTCTCCGCTCTCAACATCTATACTTAATCCTCCGGGCTTGGAGCATATCTTAGGAATTCCATATACTTTATACGATTCTCCCGCAACAACCTGATATCCCGGAAAAGCAGTCGGATTGGGCGTAAATCCCTTTGGATTAATAACCAACGGCTGTCTGAATGTATAGTGCACCTTAATGGTATCGTTAAGGGACATAACAACTTCTTCGGAAGGATCAAGAACCGTTCCGTTAAGGCTTACGGTCATAGACTCCACCAAAGCCTCTTCGTCACCTGCATCCACAAGACCCGTTCCCACCGACATAAGTGACATTCCTCCGGCCAAAGAAAGGCTTCTTGTTGCCACAAATGATGTCTCTAATCCTTCAATCGGCTGCACGTCAAGAAAAGCCAAGGGTTCCTGACTTTCTTCAATGGCAATAACCGTTCCGGCATCATTACCGCTTAAATCTTCAATTATCTTGAAAGGGGATTCTTCCTCTGCCGCTTCAGATTCTTCCGTTTCTATCACTTCGGAATTATCCGATACATCGAAAAACGCAATCTCAAGAGATTCGGGTTCCTCTGCCTCATTAGAGGGATTCGAATCGGAAACATCGGGAAGTTTAATTTCCTCCGACTCCTCCTCCGGCTCCTCTTCCTCATAGACTATGGCAGTCTCTTCAGGCAATATCGTTGTCGTCTCATCAATCTTTACCTCCGATTCAACGAACTCCTCGGTGATTGCCTCATTCTTATTGCCCAAATCATCAGCATATACGTTTATTGCATCAGATTTTACAAACACAGCAAGAACAATAACCATGCTTAAAAGCACGGCCAATATACGTCGCCCCATTATGCCCATTCCTTTCACTTGTACCAAATATCCCTATTCCTATGAGTACCCCTACTCTACACAAGTGAATAGTACCGTAACAGATTATAACACTTCTTTCAAGAAATAAAACATTTTTTGCAAAAGAAAGCCTCAATCGGTGCCATATTATTACATCGATTGAGGTTTTTCGTGCGTTTATCTTACTTTTGCCTATCGCATTCTTAATAAAAGTTCTCGGCTGATTACCTGTCCGTCTTTAATGTAGGTACGCGGCACTCTCTTACTTACTGCGCAGGTAAGTTCGTATGGAATGGTACCTGCGATATCCGAAAGCTCTTCTATGGGGTTGTGCTTACCGAATATCTCTATCTCGGAGCCCACATCCACACCGGGCTTGTCGGTTAAATCAATCATGCACATATCCATGCATATCTTGCCGCGTTGAGGCGCAAGTCCTTCCCGGGTCATGAGACTGCATTTATTGGATAGGCTTCTGAAAAATCCGTCTGCGTAGCCGTAAGGAAGCACGCCTATTCGCTCACGCTTGTCGGTCTTATAGATTCCTCCGTAGCTTATTGCGGTACCTTCCGGGTACACCTTAACGGTACTTACAACGGTCTTAAGTGTCATTACAGGCTTAAGATGAAGCTGTCTTGCATACTCGCCGTAGCCGTAGAGCAAAAGTCCCGGGCGCACCATATCAAGATAGGTTTCGGGGAATCTTGCAACCGCACCGGTATTGGCGCAGTGTTTGATTTCAAAGCGCTTTCCGGTAAGCTCTTCAACCTTGCTGCACACATCGGTGAAAAGTTTAAACTGATGCCTGGTATATTCCAAAGCCTCTTCACCCTCTTCATCCGCAACAGCAAAGTGCGTAAATGCACCTTCCGTATATAATCCCGGCATATTCATGGCATCGGCAATGCCCTGCGCGCCGGTATCGAAGAACTCGCCGTCACAAAGGTACCCAAGTCTTGACATACCGGTATCTATCTTAATGTGAATCTTTAAAGTCTTATTAAGCCTCGTAGCCTCTTCCGAGTACTCAACCGCTTTGGCCTTACAGGTAACCGCCTGAGTAATATTATACTCAATAAGTCTGTCTACCTGCTCCTTCGGAGTATGTCCGAGTATCAGTATAGGCATCTTGATATCGTTAAGTCTAAGCTCCATAGCCTCGTCGATACTGCTTACCGCAAGGTAGTCGGCGCCTTCTTCTTCAAGAGTCTTGGCCACCATAACGGAGCCGTGTCCGTAGGCGTCTGCCTTAACTACGCCTAAGAACTTAACGTTCTTACCTATACGCGCCTTAAGCGTTCTGTAATTGTGTATGAGCGCATCCAAATCGATTTCGGACCACGTTCTTTTAAGTGTGGATTCCATTGTAAAGTGAACCCCTTTCGCCCATATTCTTACTTAAGCTCAAGCTCCATGTAGTCTCCCACACGCTTGTAGCCTATTTTTCTTAAGTACACATAGCTCTTTGGAATGTCCGCAAGGAATCTGCACTTACGCACACTCGTCTTTGCAATTTCTCTGTACAAAAACTTGCCGACGGAAAAATCCCTGAAAGTCTTGGTAACAAAGTCAAGATAGATTTCAAGTACTCCGCTCTCGTTCTTCTTCCCTATCAGAACTCCTGCAATGGTATCCTCGCAGAAAATAAGGAAAGCGGCGTTGCCGGTAATATTCACAGCATCAAAGCTTGGGAAGAATTCATGAATCTCGTCCACATATTTATCGATAAAAAATCTTACGCTTTCATCGGTAACGGATACGGGCTTTGCCGAATAAATCTTCTCGCTTTTATCGGTAAAGTGGCGCCATAAAAAGAAAATGTTAATTATCGCCAGTGCCGAATTAAGAGCAACTGTAGGATACGTATGCACCAATATGCCATACACTGCAGAAACAGCCGAACCGATCGTATTGATGACTCTTAACTTATAGACAGAGGACATCAGAAACGATATAAGTACCAGCGCGGTTCCTGCGTATCCGATTACGTTAAAAATAATGTTTAATGTTTTATCGTCCATAGATTACCTTTAGTTGTTTCCATACCAGATTAACTGTGCCACGATATCGGGATAAGGGAATGAATTGTCCGCACGCTTGTAAATGCCGAATACTTCGCCGCTTCCCGAGAAGTTATTGTTGTCCCACCAGCATACGGGCATTAAGTAGCTTCTTGCGTAAGCTGTGAATGTAGCCGCATACTTGGCACGATCTTCCGTATTGCCGTTTCTGTCTCTTGCACCGAACTCGTCGATTATGATACCGGTTCCGTTCTTAATGTACTTAACGAACAGATTCATGAAAAGTGAATTAAGCTCCGATACCGCACCTGACTGATCGAAAGTCGCGGTAGCGCCTGCCGCACCGGGCTCTGCAAGTGCAAAGAGGTAAGGTCTGTATGCATGTACCGTAAGAAGGATACGATTTTCAGCCTCCGCATAGTCGTCGGTAGGAACCTTGAATGCATCACAGAGAATATAATCGGGTGATGCGCAGTATCCGGGAACGGTAATGTATCTTGTCTTATTGTAAGCACCTGGAGTCTGTCTGATGGTGTCTACGATTACCTGGTTAAGCTGATTTACGCAGTCAAGAGCTTCCTTGGCTTGCTTGGAATTAAGGTCGGAAATATTCCACTCAATATCCGTTCCTACAAGCCTGGGCTCGTTTAAGGACTCAAATACAAGATGCTCGTCACAGTCGCCAAACTTGGTGGCAATCTGCTCCCATACCTTGGTTACATATTTCTTGGAGTTA
>JAFYDI010000055.1 GCA_017544835.1 Lachnospiraceae bacterium
ATCACACCGCTTGAGTCACGGCTTATATCTGCCAGATAATATGGGTCGATTCCGAGCTTGGTGTAATTGAACAACTTAGTAACCGTTCCCTCGGTAGGAATGTAGCTTAATATATCAAAGTCCACCGTTTCCACAAACAGTTCGTTATCGGCGGCAGTATATATTTCTATACAATTTCCGATGTCGGAATCAAGTTCTGCCAGTGTATTGGTACTCGGGTCATAACAGGACAAACTGCCGTTTATGCCGTCGAGAATGTATACAAGCTTGTCTGCTCCTATGGCGAAATCAGTGTTAAGCGAAACTGTAAGAATACGTTTAAAATTGAAATCCGCGTCAAGCATAACCACTGCCGAAAAGTAATTCGAATCGTCCTCTCCTGATACGTTTAAGTAAATATTCTCTCCGTCGGAAGCGGTACCTGCTGTGATACAACAATTGCCCAATTCTTGTAATTCCTGAGAAAAATCTTTAACTTTTGTAATGTTGCCGGCCTTGTCAACTTTAACAAGTATACCGGGATTACTTACATCATTCTTGTTGCCGCAGCACACCACAAAGCCCCCGTCACCGGTACGCGTAATCTCAGAAATCCTGTAATCCGCCACAACTTTACCCGCTCTGACATCTTCGCCTTTTGTAACACCGGACCTTGCATATACGGTTCTGAAATAGTCACGAAACATTCCCGCTTCTTCAGGATCTTCGTGCCTTACAACAGCATATGAAATGCCGCCGGTTGTGTTATAGAAAGTTGCTGCCAGCACGCCTTCGCTTGTGTACTCCCGGTCATTTATTTCGGCAGTATACTTGGCGCTGTCGGCCGGTTCGTTTGTTACGGTTCTTGCAACATAATCAAGTGCGCTTTCGGTAACCTGCGCTTCCTGCTCCGCCTCTTCCGTATCATTGTTCTCAGCAAAAGAAGGTGTCTCAGTTACTTCGGGCTCTATTAAGCTATTAAAAACATTAACATCCGACTTCGTACCCGACAAAATAATCCATACCGCAAAGATTAATAACCAGTTTCTCATATAACCCCCAATAATTTATTTGATGCTTCTTACTATATGCGCAAGCTTATAATCGCTGCTTCCGTCTCTTGGTATGTAAAACATGTGAATCGCACCGTAAGCGTCGCGGCTTAAAGCCACGATATGATACGAATCAATTTCCAATGCCTTTTTGTAATCCACAAGCTTGGTAACGGTTCCGTCCTGAGGTCTGTAGCTTAAAATAGTGTCCTCGTCACCTTCAATCAGGAGTTCGCCTTGTCCACCCGCATGTATGCCGAAGCAGTCTCCGAGACTTGCCTCCAAATCGATAATCGTATCGGACTTAGGATCGTAACAATGCAGGCCGCCGTTGATTCCGTCAAGAATGTATATAAGGTCATCGCTTCCGAATGCCACACCTACATTTTGTGACTTAATAAGCACTTTCTTCATGACAAAGTTCTCATCAAGGCAAAGAATCATTCCATAATAACCCGAAGCGGTATCGCTCTGAACAGGTATACATGTGTATACTCCGTTGCTTGTGACACCGGCAGTCATCTGATAATTGCCAAACGACTTAAAAAGCTCCGTCAAATTGGCTTTCTTAAGTACCTTGCCGTCGGCTGAGAGTCTCACAATACAGTCGTAATTATCTAAGCCTATATAGGCATCTCCGATACAGATTAAGCCGCCGTCTTCGGTTCTGAACATGTTAAAGAAGTTATAGTTAATCACATCGTCGGTTACCGGTACATCGCGACCCTGAATAGTACCCGTCGCAAGGTCTATGCATCTAAAGTAATCGTTATATGTTTTTTTGCCGTCATTATCGGACTCAATGGTCACTCTTTCAAACATGTAGCCATCGCTTACGCCGATAAGGCTTGCGGTTGCGCTCAAAGCCTTTCTGTCACCTATCTTTTCTTCCGTAACATAATATGCGCCCTTATCGTCGGCGGCCTTCTTTACCTTCTTGGCCACAAGGTCAAGAGGGTTCACTTCAACAGGCTTAACGTGAGCAATTCTGGTCTTACCGCCATTGTCTGCATAGTCGTCGTAAATAATGTGTATGGAACCGTCGCCGCTTCTGAATACAGACTCTATGTAGTATGTATAAATACCGATTTCCTTGTAGTCAAGAAGCTTATACACCTTACCGGTTTCAAGGTCGTAGCGTGACAAAGATTCATATTCGCCGATAAAGAGTTCACCCTTGGCTCCGCGATACATCGACTCCGCATATTTAAAGGACGCAAGATTCTCCTTTAACTTCCCGGTCGCCGGGTCGTAAGCGGACAAGCATTCGTTATATGTATCAAGAAAGTATACGAGATTGTCGCTTCCGATGCATACGTAAGACGCATTTTCTCCAAGATTCATTACAAAGTTTAAGTCTTTATCAAGCATTGCGGTCCTTGACATGAAAGACTCGTCTCCGCTTGTGGGAATGTATGAAATATATGTGTTATTACCGTCTGACTGGATTGCGGTCACCAAAATATCGTCAGCAACCAGTCCTTTTATTTCGTCAAGCTTTTTCTCCACGATAAGCTTGCCGTCTGCGTCCAGTCTTGCCACAACGTCTAGAGCATCATCGTTCTTGTAGTCAAATCCGACAAGTACGAATCCCTTACTGCCGGCAGGCGTAATTTTGGATGCAACCAAAGTCTTAGAATCCATGGTAAGATTAACATCCTTGCCGATTGACTCTCCGGTCAAAGCATCTCTTACACTCAAAATTTCGGTATATTCACCCTTAACCTCTGCCGTTTTAACCAGATACAAAAGTCCGTCTTCGACAAAAGAAAAAATCCTGGCAGCATCTTCTCCGCCTTTATAATCTTCTATCTCTACAGAATATTCACCCGTATACTCGGTGGTAGAAACTCCCGTAACCTTGGCTATATAGTAAACATCGGTTACACCTTCGGTCTTAAGATAATCCCGCCCTGTTACGGTATCGAATACGAAGTTATAATTTCCCTCGCTGTCTTTATAAACATCGTTAAATGATGCGGCGCAAATATCCACATCGCCTAAATCAAAAAGCTTCTTTACAGTCTTGTACAAACGGTCGCACACATAGAAAGCATTGCCGTCTGTTACAAATACTTCATCCTTGCCACCGCCGAATACAGCGTTGCCGCCTTCAATCTTCGGCATCTCGTCCATTATTCTGTTAATCGAAGGGTTATAAGCATATAAAGCTCCGTCTCCGCATTCAATAAAGTATGCAAGGTCTTCGCTGTCCACGCTTACCCCGAGTGCATGCGAAAGAATAATCTGTCTTTCAAGTTCCAGATTCTCATCCAAAACAAGCACCTGGCCGCCAACAGCGACATATGAATAGTCTTCGCCTATGGAAAGACCCTTAAAGGTCTCACTGTCTAAATTCGTATCCGCAACTTCAGCAAGGTCGGTCTTTAAAAGTAACTTACCGCTTGACGAAAGCCTCTCAATAAAGAGCTCAGCCAAGCCCGAATCCTTGGACTCGACAACCGCTATATAATCACCGTTCTCGCAGCTTTTAACCGCCAAAACTTTAGCATCCGTAAAGTCGCCGTTTAACTTAACGTCTTTGCCGACGCTCTTGCCTGTAGTCATATCTATCGCTCTTAAAGAGCTGCTCATGTTACCGGCAGGGGCTTTCTTAAGCATAATCACATAGAAATTGTTTTCTTTTACGAAGGCATATTCGGTGTCCTCAATACCTTCTTCCACCAGCTCAATCTTTGAAATGGTCGAAAAGTATTCATTCTCTTCATCATTGAGTATCTCGGTAACTTCTTCCTTGATTTCTTCCTCGATTTCCTCAACCTCTTCAACCACAGGGGGCTCAAGCAGATAGTGCTCGGGCTCCGGAGTCTCCGCTGCAACGGTCTTGTCAACACCTGCAAGAATTCCCCATAATGCAAATATAAACAACCAGTGTTTCATCTTATCTCTGTGTTCCTAACTTCTTATAAATTTATAGCATCTCTGCAATTTCTTTGACCAGCTTCTCGGTCTTCTTCCAGCCAAGGCAAGCGTCGGTAATGGACTTACCGTATACGCCGCCGCCGATTTTCTGGTTGCCGTCTTCGATGTAGCTTTCTACCATAAAGCCCTTAACAAGGCTCTTGGCATCGTTACTATCCTTGCAGAAAGAAAGAACCTCTTTAATAATGCGTCCCTGGAGTAACGGGTTCTTGCCCGAATTGCAGTGATTACAGTCAATTACAACGCCGGGGTGAGGAAGCTCTGTCTTGTCATATAAAGCCTTAAGGCGCATAACGTCCTCAAAGTGATAATTGGGCGATGCAAGACCACGCATATCGTTAAAGCCTCGTAAAACCGCATGAGCATAAGGATTGCCCTTGGAGTGCGCAGCCCAGCCTCTATAGATAAAAGAATGACCGGTGCTGGCCGCAGTGATTGCGTTCATCATAACCGTCAAATCGCCGCTGGTAGGATTCTTCATACCTACAGGCACCTCGATACCGCTGGCTGTTAGTCTGTGCTGCTGGTCTTCAACAGAGCGCGCGCCTATAGCCACATATCCAAGTAAATCGTCCACATACTTGTAGTTCTCAGGATACAAAAGCTCGTCCGCGCAGGTAAAGCCGGTCTCCTTAATCGTACGCATGTGAATCTCACGCGTAGCAATAATACCCTTGAATAAATCGGGCTTCGCACCCGGGTCGGGCTGATGTAAGAATCCCTTGTAGCCTTCGCCCGTAGTACGGGGCTTTGACGTATAAAGGCGGGGGATAATATATATCTTCTCGCTTACCTCATCAGACAGGCCTCGAAGCCTAGTAAAATAGTCAAGTACACTTACTTCATTGTCGGCGGAGCAAGGTCCGATAATAAGCAAAATCCTATTGTCGGTGCCGTCGAAAATGCCCTTTATTTCTTTGTCTCTTTTTTCGAAAATTTGGCGAAGGTCCTCGGTTAAGGGGTACATCTCCTTAACTTCCATGGGAATCGCAAGCTTTCTTTCAAAATCCATATTCATAAAGAATACCTCTTATACGCGGAGAGAATCTCCCGTCTCATTGTTCATACGCCACTCGATACAACGCTTAAGGTAATGTACATAGTCAGGGTTCTTGCATACGCTCTTACCCTCGACATCCGAAATCTTGGCTACGTCGCAGCCGTTGCAGGCAGTAGTCTTCATTACGATGTTAAGCGCCGGTACATAGGTATCGTTGGCAATAAATGTACCGATTCCGAAAGCGGTCTTGGCCTTACCCTTAAAGTATCTGCAAATCTTGGTAGCTCTCTCAAAATCAAGGCTGTCGCTGAAAAGAAGCGTCTTCGTCATAGGGTCGATACCAAGTGACTTGTAGTGTTCAATCATAAGCTCGCCCCACTCGTAAGGGTCGCCAGAATCGTGACGCACACCTGAGAAAAGAGTCGAGAAAGTAAGCTGGAAGTCCTTAAGGAAGCACTTGGTGGTAATTGCATCCGTAAGAGCGGTTCCGTTTAATACGCCGTATTCCTTAACCCACGCATCAAGCGCATACCAGTTGGAATATGCGGGATTGTGCTTGTGATTGCCCTGTCCCACGCACATAATCCACTCATGAGCCATGGTGCCGACGGGTGTAAGGTTATGCTTCTTGGCAAGATATACGTTGGAAGTACCTACAAACTTGGAAGTTGTAAGCTTAGCCTCCGCAAGTCTTCTTACCGCAAGATCCTGTGCCTCGCCCGAAAGCCTTCTTCTTAAGCCAAACTCGGAGAAAGCACCAAGCTCGTACTCGCCTTCTTCAAGCTTCTTAACCTTCTCTTCAAGGCGCTCTTTAAAGCTTTCAAAAAGCTTGTTGTAATCGTAAGCCATTCTGAAATACACTTCATTGACAATTGCAAGTGTGGGAATCTCATACATAGAGGTATTAAGCCATGTACCTCTTGTCTCAATGGTAAGTCCGCAGGGGGCATCCGTACCGAAAGTAAAGTCGTCAAAACGAGGCTTCCAAAGTCTTAAGAAATCTACATAAGAGCCTCTTATCCACTTAATATTGTTAAGATAGTAAAGCTCGTCTTCCTTGAATCGAAGGTCGCAATACATCCTTATCTGACGCTTAATCTCTTCCACCATCTCGGGTGTGAAATGCACCTCTTCGTTTCGGCACTTAAAAGACCATGTGGTCTTATACTCGCTGAACTGGTGGTAAATAGCCTGGCCCATAGAAAATTTATAGGCATCGGTTTCAAGTAAACTTGTAATAATAGGTTCCATAATGAACACATCCTCCCCATAATAGAGTCAAAAATAATAATAGATGAAACCCGGTCTATTTGCAAGGAAATTGATAGTGTGATAAAGTCTATTTAACACGTGAATGTACATGAGGTACACCTATGAGAAGAAAAACCAACAAGCGCGGCATACTTGCGATTATAGGTATGGTGTCGGCCCTCTTTGCCTCCGCCTGCGGAAGCAGCGGTGAGCATTATGACCCTGCACAAAATGCACCCGAAACCCTTTACGGACCTCCTTTTACAAGTGAAGAGGAATACGACCCCGCCGATAATTTAAACGAAGACGTATACGGTCCTCCCGAGTGGTTCGGTGAGGAACCCGAAGATAATACCGCACCCGTTGAGGATGAATCCATGAAAGATATAAGTTCCAATTTTTCATTCCGCGAAGACACTTCCGGCAACACAAGCGCCCACGATGTCTCTGCCAACCTTAAGCAGGATATATCGGGCGGCGATAGTAATTTCAAGCCCGCCGACAATATTGCGGAGCCCGTCTACGGCCCTCCCGCAGGTGATAAAAGCGCTACGGAGTAACCACAATGAGCAATTCAGGATTGTTGGGTTCTGTCAAAAGAAAACATTTAAATCAGCTTGCAACCTACAGGGATGAGGAATTAAGACCTCATCCCGCTTTGCATTCTTTATTTTTCGAGCTCACCGTCAACTGTAACGAGCACTGTCGCCACTGCGGTTCAATGTGCGGCGACGTATCCGAGGAAGAGCCTCTTACTACAGGCGAATGGAAGCGCATACTCGATGACGTTAAAATAGATTTCGGCAATGACAAGCTGCGCCTTTGTATCACCGGGGGCGAGCCGCTTCTTTACAAGGATTTCTTTGAAATCATGAGCTATGCTCATTCTCTCGGCTTTACCTGGGGCATGACCAGTAACGGCACTCTTATTACCCCTGAAATAGCTCACAAGCTTCACGAAACCGGCATGAGTACCATTTCAGTAAGCATCGACGGTCTTAAAGATACCCACGACTGGTTCCGTCAGGTTCCCGGAAGCTACGTGCGTACCATGCAGGGTATTAAGAATCTCTTAGCCGAGAAATCCTTTAACCATGTTCAGGTGACCACCGTTGTGCATCACCGTAACATAGGTGAACTTGATGAAATGTATGAAATCATGAAGGGCTTAGGCATACGCTCCTGGCGTGTCATCAACATCGAGCCCATAGGCCGTGCCAAGGACAATCCGGAGCTTATGCTTACAAAGGATGAGTACAGATATGTCCTCGACTTCATAAAGACTCACCGTTTTGAGTCCCCCATGGAAGTCACCTACGGCTGCTCTCACTATCTGCCCCTTGACTATGAGCGCGAAGTCCGCAAATGGTATTTCCTCTGCAATGCAGGCGTATACACCGCAAGCATCATGTACAACGGTAACATCGGAGCCTGCCTCGACATCGAGCGTCGCCCCGAGCTTGTGGAAGGCAATATCCGCCGCGACAATCTGAAAGATGTCTGGGAGAACGGCTTTAAGATATACCGAAGCGACTTCAGAAAATGCGGTCCCTGCGCCGACTGCCCCGAATACAAATACTGCGCCGGCGATTCTTTCCACACATGGAACTTTGATAAAATGGAACCGAACCTCTGCCTGCGCAAATTACTTTAAATATAGACATAATCACCGGAATTCTTAATGATGAATTCCGGGATTGTATGCGGTCGCCAAATGTCTGCCCGAGCAAGCTCGACAGCCGCTTGGCTCGTCGCTACACAAAAACCTGTGACAGCCGTTATAGACTTCACAGGTTTTCTTTTGCCTTATCTGATTCTTATATCCGTAAGTGCCACTTCGTCGCCCGTAAGCGTTACATAAACGTCCTTTACCGCATCGAAAATCTTTGTGGTATTCTCTATGAGAACTCCCAGGTTCTCGGTCGTAACGGTAACCGTGTCCGATTTCTTCACAATCTGGACAGTGCACTCGTAGCCTTCTTTGTTCTTTTCCTTCCAGTCTTCCCAGCCGGTAAAAGAATCCGTCTTCTTCATATGCAGATGGTTCTCTGCCGCGTCCTCATTACCCGTAGACTCGCCGTTAAGCTTAATCAGCGCATACTCGACAAAACCCGGGCCGCCCACCTTTCCGTCTTCAGATGTAAACAGCCTTACAAACGGACAGTGCCATATGAGGTTTGCGCTCGGCAGACTCATTGCATGAAATACTATCTTCATTTCGCCCGAAACCTTGATGCTTTCGGTAGTATCGCTGCAGAACGTATCTATCTGGACATTGGGTATATCGGATTCAAGTCTGTCTATATAGTTAAACTCACTGACAATACGCTCGATATCCGCTTCAGTAATCTTATCTTCGGACTGTGACGCCTTAATATCCTTAAGCTGACAATTTTCGCCCGTAAGAGCTATATAAACGGATTTGGTGGTATCGGGAAGCGCAACCGTAACATGTACTGCCGTATCGGCGTAGGAAAGCTCCATCTTCATGTGGTCCCCAAGTTTGGCTGCCTTAATGCGGTATCCAAAACTCTCATAGCCGCCGGAACGCTCCTTTTTCTCAACAGTTGCCACCATATTGCGGGCGCCGTTACTTACGAATCTTCCGTCAAACCATACTTCCGCGTACTCAAAGCTTCTGTATTCCTCAATCTCGGAGGGCTTCTCGTGAACGCGCCTGTCATATGAGTCAAACAGAATAATCGAAGGGGCGGAGAACTCTCCCTCTCCGTAATTGGTCGGTATATAATCAAAGCTTATATTCGTATATTCTTCCACCACAGGCACGCCTACGGTTACATTCTCTCTGTAACGCTTGCAGTTTAATTCGCTTTCTATCGTGGTGTCGTAATCCCAGTTGGCCGCCGTTCTGTCGGTATCCATGATATTAATCATGAACTTGGCATACTCAGGATCGAATAACGTACCCGAACCCTTAATAAACTCTTCCCGCACCGTCTGGTAGGGAAGTCCGTCTCTGACACTACTCTTAGAAGACATGGTGTCAAAGGCATCGCTTACTGCGATTATTCTTGCGATATCGGGAATCTTATCGCCCTTAAGTCCTTCCGGCGAACCGGTTCCGTCGTAGTGTTCGTTTCTGTAATATGCGCCGTCTTTGAGGTACGGATACTCGGTGATGTTTGACAAAATTTCGTTGCCGATGGCCTGCTTTTGTCTCAGTATCTCTTTACCCTCTTCCGTGCTTTCGTCTATATCCATCGTACTGTCGGGCATACCTACCATTCCGACATCATGAAGAAGCGCCGCAAAGTACACCTTGTCGATTTCGTCCTCATCCATACCCGATAACTCGGCAATTCTTCTGGCAAAAGAAGCCACTCTGACAGAATGTCCCTTTGAGTAGATACTCTTATTTTCAACCGCCGAAACGAAGGATGTCGCCATGCGCCCAAACATTCGCTTCATGTTCTTAGACTCTTCCTGCAACTGCCCCATTTCAATCTTGTGGGCTCTTACTACCGTCTCGTTGATATCAAGATAGGTAAACACATAAAGTGAAATCGACACAAGCACCATCGCCATGTTAACGATGGATACTCCGTAGAGGAAAATCTGCAAAATGCCTGCCGCAATGGGTACGAAGATATAAAGTACCAGCGATGTATACACAAGCTTTCCGACTTTTTCAAGATACTGTCTTATTACCGTATACTGAATAATCGGGCATAAAACCGGGATGATGTAGCACACTAAGAACCCGGATCCCCTGTAATAGCAATTGTTCTCGTCAAAAGAATAATAAAACCCGGTAAATACATTAAGTATAACCATAGCCATCTCAACGACAGCCGCGATACCTACGAACTTAAGCCTTCCCGGTATAACGGTAATCTTTTGGCTTCCGTTGATAAGGTTAATAAGATACATGTTAAAAACAAACACAATAAGAGCCGTATCAAAGAACACGCAGAAATTGCTGACCCTTACCATTACATAAGCCGTCTTCCCTTCGACGCCTGAGTAAACGTATGCAAGTCTGTCAAAAAAAAGCAGGAATGTAGCCGTAAATTCCATGGCAATAAGGATTTTTTTCCTCTTAGGCTCAAGGAATCCCGTGACAAATAAGAGCAGGGCAAATGTAAAGCAGGCTGCACTTAATGCAAGCATGATATTCAGTTGATGCTCTCGTAACAAAGTATACATTTAAAAAATGCTCCTTTTATTTGTGGAGAATAAAGAATTCCTGCAATTTTTCAAGTAATTCGCCCCTTTTAATATTCTTAAGGAAATACCCTTCGGGCTTTAGTGCCACAACAGCCATAACGCTTTCTTTGTCCGACTTGCCGGTAAGAAACATTACGGGAATGTTCTTGGTTTCTTCGTCGTTACGAAGCATTTCAAGAACCTGGGGGCCGCTGGTTACGGGCATTTCGTGGTCAAGAAGAATTAAGTCTACCTTGTTCTTACCAAGGAATTTAATGGCCTGCAAACCGGAGTTAGCCATGGAAACCTTGTAATCTGCCTTAAGCCACTGTCTTACGACATTTAAATAGTTGGGGTCATCGTCCACTATCAGAATACTCTTCTTAAATTCGCCCGAATCCACCTTGTCATAGTATTCCGTAATGGTCTTTACGAATTCTTCGTTGTCGATTGGTCTTGTAAATGTCTTATATACAAGGTCGCTTGACATATGCTTGCTTACAAAGTCAATTTCAGGCTGAGCTCCCAGAAGAATAACCTGACAGTTCTTCTCTTCCAAGCTGTCTGTAAGGTAATGAAGCACTTCATCCTTGGGTCGTACGTCATCGTCCATATAAAGTGTAAGAAGTGAGGCATCTCCCCAAGCTGCGTTTATTTCGTTAACCGAATACGGCACAAACTGGCAGAACACGCCTGAATCCTGAACCTTCTTAATCAGTACGCGTACGATAAACGATTCTTTTTCCGCAATAAAAACCATTCTGTTTCCTGTGTCACCCATAATTACTCTCCCTTTTTATTCATTTAGTCCCATTAAAGTTTCCATTCCGTCCCAGTCAAAGGATTTAAGCATTCTCTCAAGTTCTGTCACTTTGGCTCTGTCTTCCTTGGGAAGCTTATATTCGTTAAGACTTCCGATAATCATTTCAACCGCATCATAGTCCATCTGCGGTATTACATCGCACAAAGCGGAGTAAGCGTCCTTAAGCTCGTCCTCGGGAATGGGCGGAAGGTTATCGTCGTTCTTGGCTTCTTCCTTTAAGAGTCTAAGCTTCTCCTTAAAGTCTTCGTACATGCTAAGGAGTCTTGCCGTATTGTCATCGATAAAGTTCTTATCGTCGTGGTTGCCGGCATCTTCAAGCTTCTCGGCAAGCTTCGATAAATCCGATGCACCTATGATACGTGCCGAGCTCTTAAGAGCATGAACCTTTATCGTATACAATCTTATATTACCACTATCGTACGCATCTTTAATTACCCTTGAATTGTCATCGATAGTGTCAAGGAATAATTTAAGTGCAAAGATATAATTGGCTACGCCGCCGGAGGCTTTGATACCGTCTTCCGCATTGACGCCTTCGGTTTCGTATATCCAATGCATATCTTCCGGCATTTCCGTGATTTCTTCCACCGCATCGGCCTGAGTGGGCTTCTCCATCATTTCTTCGGGTAAGTGCTTCATGATGGTCTTTTCAAGGACTTCCGGCTCGACGGGCTTTGAGAGGTAGCCGTTAAAGCCTTTGGACTTGTAAAACTCTTCGCCTGCGGTAGAGTTGGCGGTAAGGGCATATACGGGAAGGTCGGGATAAATCTCACGTATCTCGGCAACCGTCTCGATACCGTCCATACCGGGCATCATATGGTCAAGAAGTACCACATCAAAGTGATGGTCCTTAACCTTGTCAAGCGCATCTTCGCCGCTGTCGGATGTGGTAACAAATACCTTGGTCGCCTTTAAGAGTCCCTTCATAACGTTTAAGTTCATCTGGTTGTCGTCTACTACAAGAATATCCGCATCCGGAGCTATAAACTGAGGGATGTAAGGGCCCTTGGCCTTTGATTCGTCATGCTCGATAAATGCACCAAGAGGTGTGGCATCAACGATTCTTTGCTTGATTGTAAGTATAAATTCGGAACCCTTGCCGTATTCGCTTTCCACCCAGAGACTGCCGCCCATAAGTTCGGCAAATCTTCTTGAAATGTCAAGGCCTAAGCCGGTTCCCTGAATGCTGCTGTTCTTTTCTTCGTCAAGTCGTTCGTAGGCGGTAAAGAGTTTTTCTTTGTCCTCTTCCTTAACGCCCATACCGGTGTCGACTACGGAAATTCGTAAGTCGGCAATGTCATCGTTACGCTCCTGCATGGATACGTACAATGCAAGGCCGCCCACGCTTGTGTACTTAACTGCGTTGGTAAGAAGGTTGAGTACGATCTGCTTTATTTTGCCTGCGTCGCCGTACATGCGCTTGGGAAGAAGCTCGTCTACCACTACGTCAAAAGTAAGTTCTTTCTCCGTACTCTTAACTCGTATCATGGAAACGACGGAACGAAGCGTCTCGGTGACATCGTATTCCTGCTCCACAACGTGCATCTTGCCGGACTCAATCTTACTCATATCAAGAAGGTCGTTAATGAGTCCGAGAAGGGAATCCGATGCATTCTTAATGTCCAGAGAATAATTCATCATGGACAGGAAATAGTTCTTGGGAACGCCCGTAGGGTCTTCACGCATAATCATTTCGTTCATACCCGTAATGGTATTGATGGGGGTACGAATTTCATGAGACATATTGGCAAGGAAACGGGACTTGGCGGTGTTGGCGCGCTCCGCTTCTTCCTTGGCCTTACGGATTTCGTCGTATTGCTTGTTAACTACTGTCGAGTGAAGGATACGCCATACTATGATTGCCGCAATGGCAACCACGCCAAGAGCTATGAGTATTTTTACAATTAACAACTCTAACAGCTTAGGAGCTTTATTAATCTTATATACGTCATCCTGAATTACGCCACCGTTAGTTTTATCAAGAACCTGTATATGAAGATTGTAATCGCCGTAAGGAAGGCCTGTGTATTCAAGCGGTGTAATAGCGCTCTTCTGAACCGTAATACCTTCATCCTTACTGCCTTCAAGATAGACTCTTACCGTGGGATTTAGCATGGTATAATCCATTACCGATGCCACAATCTGTATACGTCCGTCCGAAGCCGGAATCCTGTATACACCATCTTCACCGACTTTAACTTCAACGTCGTCGCAGGTAATACTTCTGATACACGTACGGATAGAACTCTCTACCTCGTAATAATTGTTGATATCGACCTTTATTACACCCTGTCTTCCGGGAATGTATAAGAAACCGTTGTCATCCCTGAAGCTGTATGAATTACTCGTTACCGCATAAGGCAGACCGTTTGCCATGGTGTAAAGTCTGTAATACTTAACATTGTCATTAAGCATATCGGCTTTTTTGACCATGTATATGCCGTATGAGGAAAGAATCCACATGTTGTCGGCATCATCAAAATAAATGTCGTAGTTATTATTATAAGGGAATGTGGTAACCTCTTTAATTGTACCATTTTTGTAGTACTCTATGGAGTTTGAGGTTACTATCCAGTACACATCTCTCTTCTCATCCTTGACTATCTTCATGACAACATCGCTCGTAAGGCCTTCGTCTCGACCGATTCTTGTAGCATTATAGCCATCGATAAGATATATTCCGTCACCGTCGGAGCCTGCCAGAATCTTACCGTCATCAAGCTCCGCGAGTGTCATAAATACGCTGTTTTTAACAACAGGACCCGCACCGACCGTTCTTTGAATTCTTCCGTTTTTAACAACCGCAAGACCGCCGTTGGTACCCACAAGAGCACTTCCGTCTTCGGAAAAAGAAACACATCTTACATGATTGTCCGGAAGCCCGTTTTCGGTGGTAAAAGAAGAAATATGTTCATACTTTGAGAAACATACAAGACCCTTGCCGTTATTGTATGTCGCTATCCAGATATTTCCTTCTTTGTCGGCGTTTATGCACCTTATTCTGGTGTCTTTTAGATATTCCGTAAGCTCGTTTTCAGCGATGTTTCCGTTCTTGCCTAAGATGTAAAGACCCGAATCGGTTCCTATGTAAAGTCTGCTGTTAACAAGGCATACTGCGTTGGTAACAACCTCAGGAAGTCCTGCTCTCGCACTTAAGTCCACGAAGTTGTTGCACACAATCTTCATTACTCCCTGTGTGGATGAAGCAACCCACAAATTGCCCTGATAATCGGACGTCGTCATTTCTATTCCGCTGCTAAAAGGAATATCTTCAAGCAAAACAAACTCCGATTTGGCGTCGAGATATCCTAACATGGTAGTTGATGAAATCCATACTCTTCCACAGTCGTAGCTCATCCAGTGTACATCCGATAACGGCTCCACATTGATTTTGGTTAAACGACTTGTATCTACGCCAAAGTCTCCGTAGTAGACATACTTATCTTCCGTACCGATGTAAAGTTTTCCGGGTCTGGCCGGGTCCACAAGAATCGTTGAAACCTTTCTTATTCCGAGGTCGGCACTGGTGTATATATCTTTAACTTCACAGTTTGCAATCCTGAATACGTAGCCATTACCGGTCTGTCCGTAAATCACGCCGTTACTGTCGGCTTCAAGCTTAAGAACCCGCTCTTCTCTGAGTCTTGTGCCGGATATGTCGTGGACGTTCATATCCGCATCCACGTAGCAAATGCCCGAGGTTGTGCCTATAAAGATGTTTCCCTCATGGTCTTCCGCGAAGATTCTTATGGAGGATGAAGGGAGTCCTTCTTTGTACGTAAGATGGGTAACATCGCCTGTCTTATTAAGCAATACCACTCCGTTATCGTTGGTGCCTGCCCAGATTCTTCCCTTTGAGTCTTCAAAGAACGCTCTGGCACTGGTAAGACCGCCTGCGGTATCAAGTCGCACAAAAGTTGAGCCGTCATACTCGATTACACCGCTGTAACCGCCTATAAATATATGCCCTTCCGTACCGCCCATGACAAACATGGCGTCGGATGTGGGAAGGCCGTTTGAAGCATCGTAAACCTCTGCGGTATAGCCCACACCGTAAATCTGCTCGGACGCCGCATAGCCCCCTCCATATACGCCTTCGCGATACTTAACAGGCATAGCTTCGGCGGGTACAAAAGACGGCAACGCATATGTATTTGTTTTAAGCAAAAGCCCTGACAGCAGACATATTATCGGTATGAGCGCCGCAAGTTTTTTCTTTGTACATGACATTACTTAAAATACCTCCCCACATAACCTGTAGTTATGTGCGTTCATTGTATTTTCTCAAAATAACCTTAACTTCGGGAAGCGACTCCATGAATACTTCCACACATTTAGGGTCAAACTGTGTTCCGGAACCCTCCTGAATAAGCGCAAGTGCCTCTTCAAGCGGGAATGCGGGCTTATATACACGGGGAGATGTCAGTGCATCGAATACATCCGCCACCGCCGTAATACGCGCCGAAAGCGGTATGACCTCTCCGTGAAGACCCTCAGGATAGCCTTTGCCGTCCCATCTTTCATGATGATAGGCTGCCATGTTTCTGGCTTCTTTAAGATAGTTCTCACCTTCTACGGTATCGATTGCTTTCTCCATTATCTTTTCACCCGCGGAGGTGTGAGTCTTCATAATTTCAAATTCTTCGGCAGTTAACTTACCCGGTTTGTTAAGAATACTGTCGGGGATGTTAATCTTACCGATATCGTGGAGCGGTGCGCTTCGTACTATGTCAGAGACAAACTGAGGCGTAACTTTATTGGCGTAATAGCCTTTCTTAATCAGGCCTTCGGCGATTATCTTAACGTAAGCCGCCATCTTCTGAATGTGGGCACCGGTATCGGAGTCACGGTTTTCGACAAGGTCCGCCATGGTGATGATAAGACCGTCCTGCATTCTCGATGTTGCGTCTGTGTAGCGCCTGATGCTTCGCATCTGTTCGGTCTGGTTAAGCGTCATATCGCAGACAGCGTAATAAAGCTTTTCAACTTCGTCGTCAGTGTTTATTTCAATGGTTCTTATGTCTTTAACAACGTCGTCGAGTTTCTTTTGATCGCTGCCGGCTTTGATAAAGCGTTCAACCGCCATAACCACGGAGTTGATGGGATACACAAGGTATGTGCCCGTCGTCCACAGTCCGTAGGCAAGTATCAGTATAAATAAGCCTGCCATCATCAGCGTAATGTGCACAAGAAAATCCCTCATATAGTTTGAAAGATACTTAATATACGTATCCGCGCGGGCATATGCCACGCACCTGCCTTCCGAATTGAATATAGGCGTGTAAGATGTAATATAATAATTCCACTGTGTCTTAATCGGAATCGACGGAATGTCTCTTCCTGCCAGGAAATCATCAATAAACGGTTTGATAATGCCGTCAACCGGATAAGTGTCTCCGGGTTCATAGCCGGGTATAGGCTCCTCGTGATAGACTCCCGCGTAATCCATGTGTGCATCAAGGTCGAATACGAATGTTATGTCTGTTTCGTCAATCTGAATTACAGAAAGGTTCTGAACTCCGTAGGCATTATCACGAATCT
Source organism: Lachnospiraceae bacterium (assembly GCA_017544835.1). GTDB lineage: Bacteria > Bacillota > Clostridia > Lachnospirales > Lachnospiraceae > UBA1258. The sequence goes on from JAFYDI010000055.1 coordinate 16,757, forward strand.
GATACATAAGCGCCTCTGTTTCAGCATATCCCGGAGCTTCTTCACCATTTTTTATGTACCCGCCTATTGAATCGCCATCAACAATACCTGCAACAAAATTAGCTGCACCTTTATTAATTTCGGTTCGTTCATTGATGGCGTTCTCAAAGTACAGTCTGATGCCTACCCAGAACATAATAAAAACAAGCACAATTGCCATTCCGCTCATGGTAAGTGTCATTCTGGTTCGAACAGAGTGCTTGCTGTCTTTACTCCAGCGCCTCATTGCCGCCTTTGCATCGTCGGACAGAGGGGTCTGTCTCCAGCCGCTGCTCTTAAGCTGCTGTTTTCTTTTTTCGGGAAGAAAGTGCGCAATAATATATGCCACGGCAAAAGAAATTCCTTTGTCAGGAATGTTGATAAGAAGTTCGATAATAAGAAATACTACCAGCGCGGGAATACCCGTAGCCTGCGAAAGTCCGGTCGTGGAATCGCCCACAAACGCGCTCTGGGGCTGCCCGAACAGTCTCCACTGAATAAGGCCTCCGACTATTCCTCCGATAACACTTACTTTAAGCACCAAAAGAACAGCATTCTTAACGCTCTTAATCTTTCTTCTGCTTATAAATTCAACCGTGGTAAGTGCGACAAACGCATTGACGATACTGAAATATATAGAATCCGGGTTAAAGATACTGCATATCATGTTGGTCATAACAGCAGTGAGAATACCCGGGAAATACCCGCCGAGGGCCGATACCATGAAGGTTCCGATAGTATCAAGATAAATCGGCAGACTGAGCCTGTTTGTGATATAAGCGATGACAACGTTTATCGTAATTCCTATTAAGATAAAAAATGAGCTGAAAGCTCTGTCGCTGTGCTTTTTACGCAAATTGTATTTCAATTGCCCGGCCTCCGTGTAACAGTAGTGTTTTATGTGTATCAAGCACATAAACATCCAAAAATAATGATAGCACCGAGTTATTTTCAAAAAAGCAAAAAACTGCCATTTCGAGCGAAATGACAGTTTTTTGTGTAAATTTTATTTTTTTACTTTAAAATACACCTGATAAGGCTCATAACCCACTTCGTTAAGCTTCATAAAGCTTATTCCGGGGTCGAGATTCTCGGTCTTGTAGAAGGTTCTGAAATCACCCCACTGACGCTCTGTGTCCGCTGAAAGTTCCTTGCAAGGGTCTGTAGCCTCGACGGTAAGCACGCGCTCTTCCTTCGTAATGCCTGCAAGCACTTCCGGACCGTATCTGAAAGCGCCGACCGTATTGTCATCGGGAAGCGTGATAAATTTAAGACCGATGGGAAGTATTACGGTTACGGTATCTCCCTCGTCCCATACACGCTTAATCTTTACAAAGTCGCACTTCTTGGTCTCGGCAACAAGTTCGTCATTGATGTATATACTTGCCTTTTTGTCTATCCACTCAGGGATGCGCACGTATACGGTAACTTCCGCTTTCTCGCCGGTTTCAACGGAAATAATGTACTTTTTGAAATCAGGCTTGTTGGCATATGCTGCCGTAGTATCTGTAACTGTCTGCTTGGCATTGTTCTCGGAGGAATTCATAAGGCTTCCGTTCATGCGGTCTTCTCTCACGCGTACTTTCACGGGAATATCCTCTGTCACAAAGTCTGCCTCGGCATTTAGGTATTGTGTCACATAAATGCTGCTTCCATCCTGATAGAATATGTGGCGATTCCATGCAGCGTTGGCCTGCACCATCGTACCGTGACAGCAAAAGAAAGAATCTCTCTCGCCCGCCCAGTCCTTCTTAGAGCCTGCCTTGAGGGGTAAAAAGTATGTAAGCAATCCTTCTCCCTTACTTCCTTCATAGGGCATTCCCTGCCAGTAAGTCTGAGCCTTGATACCGTTTTGAACGTTATATTCTATGTACTGTGAATAAAGCGGGTCCTTGGTCTGTCTGAAGAGAAAATCAGCCACACGAATCATATTATATACCGTGCAGTGCTCCTGGTTCTTATCGCCGAGGCGCGCTTTAAATTTCATCTTGGGAGTCCATATCTCACCCTGAGTCTGTCCGCCGGTTACGAAGATACCTCTGTCGGTAACCGCGCACTTCCAGTAAGCCTTAACTATATCAAGATATTTCTTTTCGCCCGTAACTTCGAAAGCTCTTGCGCAGCCCATAATCTCGGGAATTGTGGTGTTGGCATGCATGTTGGTAAGAACGTCCTTACCCTCAAGCAAAGGATCGAAAAGGCGGCCTCTGTAGTAGCGGTTTAAGAGGTCTTTGTACTTGTCCTTGCCGGTAATCTCAAGAAGGTCTGCCCATACTTCGAGCATACCGCCAGTCTCAACATCGAGGATATCGTCAAACTGCTCGCGTGTATACTCTCCGCTCCATCTGTGGAACCAGTCTGCAAGATGGTCGGCTATATCGAGTGCTTTTTCAAGCTTCATTATCTTGTATACATCCACAAGGCCCATAAAAAGCTTGTGTATGGTGTACTGAGGTGCCCACACAGCCTTGCCCTTGGCAATCCAGTAAAGGTACTTCTCCGGAATGGAGCATGCCCATTCGCCACCGTTATCAATCTGACATTCTTTTAACTCGTCTAAGATTGCCGAGGTTTTGGCATAAAGCTCAAGGTCGCCGTTCTCCTCGTATACGAATGCTGCCGCCGAGAGCCAGTGTCCTAAGAAATGACCTCTTAACTGACAGGATAAATCTTCCCAGCCGTCAAGCGCCTCTTTGTTGTTGCCTCGACCCGTAACGCGTCCGGCTTCAAACTGAAAGCTTCTAAGTAACTGCCAGTTTTCAAGAGACATAAGATACTGCTTGTTACGCATCTCACGACGCTTAAGGTCGCCTTCAAAAATCTTTACGTTTTTACCTTTAAGTTCTTTCATAATTCACCTATTTTCCTACTTACCCATAATTTCACAGGTAGTATGTAATTTGTATTCGGAACTGCCCGATTCGTCCAAAGAAAGCTTTCCTTCCTCGTCGTTCCATGTAAATGTCTGAAGGCTGTAATCGCCCTTTTCGTAGCCGTAGCCTTCTCCCGAGTCATTATAAAGCTTAAATACGCAGTCATCACCCGGATAGAGTTTAAGAGTAACATTACCTTCCGTTGCCACAGGAATGATGCTTCCCGCCTTAACAAACAGCGGTATTCTGTCGATTGTAGCCTGTGCCTTAATAATCTGCCCGCCGGCATACTTCTTGCCCGTGTGGAAATCATACCACTCAGCGCCCTTAGGAAGCCATACATCGATGGTCTTATCTGCACCATCCGTCTCGGGCACTCCGTAGTACAAAGGCTTTGTCACAGGGCACACCATGAGGCTGTCGCCCACCATAAACTGCTTAATGTCCTTATAGCACTCCTCATCCTTCGGAAACTCAAAGAACAGAGGCTTAATGAACATCTTATCTTCAAGTGCCACAGACGCTGCCACCGAGTAAATATAAGGCATAAGCGTCTCTCTTAATCGGATTGCACCAACAATTGCGTCGTAGAAGGGATCACCCTTGTCGCCAAAATTCCAAGGCTCACGGCACACATCTGTACCATGGCTTCTAAACATCGACAAGAATGCGCCGTACTGAAGCCATCTTGTATACAGTTCTTTGTATCGAGGGTCAGCCGCACCTTCTTCGTACTCTCCGCTCCAATACCACTCGCGCCCGTTCTTTACAAAGAAAGCGCCTATATCAAGCGTCCAGTATGCTATAGATGTCATGGATAGCTGTAACCCTGCGATAATCTGCTTATTAAAGGTATCCCAGCTTGCGCTGATATCCCCCGACCACACCACGGCACCATACTGATGAGAGCCGTAATATCCACTTCTGGTAAGATTAAGCACACGCTTTTCGGGCTTAACCTCACGCTGTCCCACGCATATGTTACGCGCATGGTATAAGCCGTAACCGTTACCCTTATCTATGTACATGGAATCCATGCAACGCTCTTTAAAATCATAGAAAAGTTTCTCGGGAAGAGGCTTCTTAAGTACTTCCCACTCGGGAGTGATGGGCTCGCTTGAGTCACACCACCAGCTTTCAACATTCTCCGAGAGAAGTCCTCTCTTAACCTGATCAAAGTACAGCTTGCCTGCTTTTTCATCAAAAGCATCATAAACGTTTGTGCCCGGAAGAAGCAGTCCTTCTTTTTTAAATTCTGCGTAGTTCTCGGTGCATTCGTTCATGGAAGGCCAAATGGACAGCATAAAGTGGATACCGTCGGCATTAAGCTTCTTAACCATTTTCTTAACATCAGGGAAACGCTTCTTGTCAAAAATCTTCTCGCCCCATTTGCCGTCTTCCCAGCTCATCCAGTCAAGTACAATGCATCCAAGCGGAATGTCGCGCTTAACGAATTCTGCCGCAGTCTCCTCGATTTCTTTTTGCGTTTCGTAGCGTTCTTTGGACTGAACGTAGGAATATGCCCACTTGGGAAGCATGGAGGCGCGCCCACTCATGTGGCGCACACGACTTACCATATCTTCATAAGTATCATCCGCAAGGATAAAGTAATCAATGTATCTGTCGGCTGAAGTATACATATATGTACCGTAGGCCGTATCCGAAAAGACTGCGGGACTCATGGTAGTAAACATCACGCCGTAACCCTTGCTTGAAATGTACATAGGGAGCGAAATTTGTTTGTTGGCCTGATGGATGTATCTTACGGTGCCCCTGTAATTGTATACACCTTCCTCATACTGGCCGAGACCGTAAATCTTCTCGTCCTCGTCAAAATTCATGAAGACCTGGGTCTCATAGAAGCTGTCGTAGTACTCTCTCTCGGCACTTAAAACGTGCTTCTTGACACCGTCGCGGGTTTCGATATCTTCGGTCTCGACGTGCCCGTTTTTCTTAAGCCTTAAGGCATCAAACTTTACAAGTTCTCTGTCATGCTTATCACTCTCCGAGTACAGCTTCGAACCGTTTTTGTACAAAGAAACCGCACCGTTTCTTTTGACTATTTTGGCACACAATACACCTGCGTTGACATAGTATGCCTCTGCATCACCGCTCACGGTAACATCCGATTCCTTGCCAAGGGTAAGATAATCACCCTGACCGGCTCTGAATTCAGAGCCCTCGGTATAGGAAACTCTGACCGCCTTCTCATCGTAAACCGACAGCTTCAACGTTCCGTGCTCGCTCTCAAAGAGCACAGAGCCGCCGTCGATTCGCATACATTCTATTACTCGTGATTTGTCTTTAACTGGTGTAAGCATAGCATTCTCCTGTAAAATCTCTATGAATAGGGCGAAGAATAATCTTCGCCCGTTGTATTCGTTATCTTATGGAATCCCTGAGGACAAGTTCGCAGGGAACCTTTATTACGGATGCGGGGCTGTTTCTGAACTCCTCATCCTCAATTTCTCTTATCATAATTTCTGCGCATGTTTCGCCGATTCCCTTAAGAGGAAGCTCACATGTGGAAAGCTTGGGGTACATAAACTCGGATATTTCTCTGTTATCAAATCCGAATACGGAAATATCCTTACCAACGACAAGACCTGCTTCAAGCGCCGCATCATAGGCACCTGCCGCCATCAGATCGTTCATACACCAAATGGTAGTAACTCCTTTTTCAAGAAGGAGCTTAGCATATTCTTTGCCGGTTTCTCTTTCCCAGTCGGCAAAATAAACTATGCTGTCATCATACTTAATACCGAATTCTTTAAGTACTTTCTTGTAGCCCTTAAGTCTCTCGACGGTATGAAGGTTCTCTTCCTTACCTGCAATAACGCCTATCTTACGATGTCCGCCGGCCACTAAGTATCTAGTAAGAATCTCGCTTCCGCCTTCATCGTCTATAAGTACAGACTTATACTCGCTGTCTCTTGCCGGGCCGTAGGCAAAAACAACGGGAATCCCGTAATCACCGGGAATATTGTTAAGCACGTGTCCGTGAGCGGCAACATATATTACGCCGTCCGCACGCATGGCCTGCGCCTCCAAAAGGGCAGGTGATGTGTTTTCTTTTAAGAGGTTTTCTTCACCTAAAGTTACACCGGTCTTCTTCCACTTTTCGTACATGGCCATGTTGATGAGGATACTTCTGTAGCCCTTCTGCTCGCACACGTCCATAATTGCTTCAACGATGGGCGGTGTGGAGAACTGTAACAGTTCCTCTGCAATGATGCATATGCACTTGTTGTTCTGACGTCGCATACCCTGTGCAAAGAAATTGGGGCGATAACCCGTCTTCTCTACTACTTCCAGTACTCTTCTTTTGGTTTCTTCCGTCATGTTGGACTTGCCGTTTAAAATGTTTGAAACGGTACTGGGAGAAACATTGCACATTTTTGCGATTTCTTTAACCGTAATCACCTTAAGAACTCCTCTGTAGTCAAGGCATCCTGCCTTACTATAATTGCTTTTTAATTAAACCCCTGCCGGGTAATCCGGCAGGGGCCCAAATGTCAAGTATAAACCTTACTTTGCAGCCTGCATAGCCTCAAGTTCAATTGTGTACTTGTCAACGTCAAACTTGTAAAGCTGTTCGAAGCCAAAGCTGTTGAGGTTCTCAACCATGGTATCCCACATGGAATCGAATTCAGCATCGTTCTTAGCAAAGATCATCTTCCAAGAAGCATCCTTAACTTCCTGACCTACCTGGTTTCTGATAACTGTGATATCAGCATCGTCGGAAGGAAGAGATACGGATACGCTGGGTCTTACAAGGAGGGCGTTGTTAGCCTTCATCCAATCAACGGGTTCAGCAACACCAAATCTTGCGCTCCACTCGTTCTTGGTCTTGGTAGCAGTAGCTGCCTTCCAGGATGCCCAGTGAGTGTTACCGTAAGGTTCGCCTGTGTTGGGGTTGGTGGAGATTGCGCTTACAATCCACTGGTTGATAGCGTTGTTACCATCTGAGTAACCTGCTCCGCCGTACTCTTCGGGAACGGGAAGGTTGTCCATAAGAGCGTTGTCGTTAAGGATAGAGAACTTGCCATCGATGATTTCATAGTTGAAGCCTTCGATACCGTCATGCTGGAATACGCAGCCTTCGGGAGATGCATACCAGTCAAGGAACTTCATGATGCGGTCAAGTTTTTCGCCTTCAACGCCTGCGCCAACACCGAACAAACGACCTGAACCATAGAAGGAGTCGGATGTGGTGTAGTAATTCTGATCTTTAACAGGGATGAAAATCATACCCTTGCCGTCTGCAAGTCTTTCCTGGGTGTTCCAGAAACCTACCTGCCAGCTGTACCAGAATGTGTAAACCTGTCCTGCGCTCATCTTAGCACATGCAGCGTCCCAGTTCTGAGAACCGGAGTCGGGGTCAACAAGACCCATCTGGTTAGCCTTGTATAAGAACTTAAGCATCTTGTAGTATGTAGCGTTCTTGTCTGTAAGAGGAACGAACTTGTCGTCAGCTGTAAGGATTGCGGAACCCTTAATCTTTTCGCCGTACCATGTGGTAAGCTGAACAACGTTAGCGATACCGATCATACCGTCGTTGTTGTCCCAGTCAGGCCAAAGTGAGAAGCCATATGCGGGATCGCCTGCTTCATTGGTGGGGTTAGCATCCTGAATCTGCTTGATAACATTAAGGAGACCGTCAAGATCAGCAATGTCGGGAGCGCCGATTTCTGAGTATAAATCCCAGCGAAGCATAGGGCTTGAATAAATAACATCATCAGAGAAAGCTGTAGGGGAAGTGTTGGTCATTTCACAAGGAATACCGTAAATCTTGCCGTCAGTATTGCCGGGAAGACCTGCGTTGTAAGTTGTGATCTGTCTGTCAAATTCCTTTAAGTTGCTTGCATTTGCATACTCTGCGGAAATGTCTTTGATAAGACCTGCCTGTACGCAATCGCTGAAGTGTGTAGGATCAAGTACTACGATATCACCTAAGTTACCTGTTGCTGTTCTTGTCTGATAAACAGCGTCGCCTGCTACCTGAGGAGCAATAATGTTAAGTTCGATATTGAAACGATCCTTAACAACCTTTGCAAACCAACCGGTCTGTGTGCCCTGGTAGTTAGCTGCCTCGTCGTATACTTCTACAACGAGTGTTTCATCTGAAGATGCGCTTGCGGAAGCTCCGCCGTCATCTTTCTTTTCCGTTGATGCCTGAGTGCCGGTGCTGCTTGCGGAGTCAGTGGTCTTGCCACATCCTGCAAGAGATGCTGCTACGAGTGTCAACGAAAGTAACATTGCAACTACTCTCTTCTTCATAATATCCTCCTTTAAGATTATGAAATAAGGTTTCTATATCTAACGGCCCACCCGTTAAATATCATGTTTAGCCCTTTACCGCACCAATCATGATGCCCTTGGTAAAGTATTTCTGGAAGAACGGATATACCAGCAGGATAGGTGTTACTACCACGATGGTAACCGTCATTCGTACGGAAGTTGCTGTCTGCATCTTGGCCATGGATGCCGCGATGTTAGCCGAAGACGAGCTTCCGTTTAGCAGTGCCTTGATGGAACTTGACTGAGTAATGTACTGATAGAGTACAAACTGCAGGGTGCTTAACTTCTTGTCTGTAACATAAATCAGTGTGTCCTGGAAGGCGTTCCACTGGTTAACTGCCGTAAATATCGCTACCGTAGCAAGTATAGGCTTGATTACGGGAAGCATGATTCTGAAGAATATGGTAAGCGTTCCCGCTCCGTCTATCATAGCCGCGTCCCTAAGCTCGCCGGGAGTCGCTTCTATAAATGTCTTACAAAGAATCATATAGAAAGGGCTGATAGCTGTGGGAAGTACGTAAATCCAGAAGTTATTGGTAAGCCTTAAGTTACTCATGGTAATGTAAAGCGGAATAACACCTGCGTTAAAGTACATTGTCGCAGCGATAACTCTGTACCAAAACTTTCTGCCCCACATGGTCTGGCTTGTGAACATGTATCCAAGGAAGGCTGAAGTAAATACTACTATCAGGGTTCCGATACCCGTTCTTAACAAGGAAATCCTAGCCGCATCAAACAAACCTTCCAGTTTCATTACCTGAATATAGTTTGAAAAATGGATTTCCTTGGGCAGGAATATTATCTTACCTCTCTCACTAAGCTGGTTGGAGCTTATGGAGTTAATGAAGATATAGTAAAAAGGATAAACACATACAAAAGCAAATAACGAATAAACAATGTATGTGATGATACTTATCATTCGGTCACCGAAAGAAGGCTTGTAGTGTACTGTTGATGACGCGAATTCCTGATCTTTCTTACTCATTCGTGTCACCTCCTAAATAAAGCCTTCACCACGCACAAGCTTCGAGAAGCCGTTTGTGAGGGTGAGTAATATGATGCTGACAATTGACTTAAGAATACTTACCGCTACGGAAAGCGAATATCCGCCGCTGCCCATTGCCAGGTTGTAAACGTATAAGTCAAGAACCTGAATGTATTCCTTGTTAAACGAGTTCTGGAATACGTAGAACTGTTCCATACCGTTTGTAAGGAAGTTAGCGAGGTTAAGCATTACGATTACGAAGTAAGTAGGTAAGATACTGGGAATCGTGATGTGACGGATAATCTGCATACGGCTTGCTCCGTCAACCTTGGCCGCTTCTATCATCTGTTCATCGATACCGGTGATGGCCGCTATGTACATGATGGCCGCCCATCCTGCATTCTTCCACGTTAGCCACAGCCATTGCTTAAAGTAGATATGCTCCGTGGATTTTAGGAAGTCTATCGGTCTGTCGATAAGGTGACAGTTCATAAGGATTGTATTAACAACACCTGTGCTGTTAAGTACCGAATATGCGATTGAAAATACAAGTACCCAGCTTATGAAGTTGGGAATTGTGGTAACCGTCTGTACGAATTTCTTAAAAGGAACACATTTGATTTCATTAAGAAATACCGCAAATATCATGGGGAACCATGAAAACAGGAGACTCAAACCACTGATGGCGAAGGTGTTACGAAGTACCTGTAAAATCTGTTTAACCTTAACAGGATTCTCTACCATCGACTTAAACCACTTAAGTCCTACGAACTTATCGGGTGTAAGTGCCTGCGGCGGCTTGTAGTCAAAGAAAGCGTATACCCAACCGTACAGGGGATAGTACGAAAAGATAAGTACTACCGCGATAAAAGGCAGGATATAAAGAAATTCTCTGAAAGAACGCCATTTCTTCTTGCTCATATCAACCATAACCTTTCCAAAACCAGTAAATCGTTTTAATAAATCGTTTTACAATAATATAGCCCTTTTTTACAAAATATTCAATATTATTACAGCACTTTTACTTTTTTGGTTACAAATATCCAATTTTGTTTGTGCATATTTGTTTAAAAATGAGTTGTATGCATACAAATACCCCCAGCTTGTAAAGTTGGGGGTATATTGTCAGACGAATAATTCAATTATAAATACTGCCACACAACATATAATCGATACGGGGAAAAGTCCCAGACCGAAGTATGCGGCTACGATACCAAGCAGCAATGCCCCAAGACCTGCTATAGGGCTCTGTGTGGCTTCCATAATGGCCGGGAAGGTCATTACCGCAAGCGTAACGTAAGGAACGTAGTAAAGAAAGCTTTGAATGAACTTGTTCTTAATCGGCTTTCTGATAAGAGTTATAGGCAGTATACGGATACCGTTGGTAACTGCTACCGCTATCAAAATGTATATCAGTACTTTAACTGTGTCATGCATCGGCGCCACCTCCGTTCTCGGAAGTAGTATGCGGTTTAATTAAAGCCGCCGCTGCCGCGATGATAATAGTAAGTATAATCGTTCTGGTACCCGAGCTTATCTCCTTAACCACAGGCGCAATGCTGAAGATATAACTAAGCGTGAAGCTTGCGATTACCGCAACAGCCACTGCTTTATCCTTCTTGGAGGGTGGAACGATTATGGCAAGGAACATTCCGTAGAGCGCCACACTAAGTGCCGATACAGCCCTTGTGGGAAGTGCTCCGCCCGCTACAATACCGAGGGCAGTGCCGAGAGCCCACATGGGACCCGCTACAAAGGTTGCACCGAAAGTGTAGCTCGGCTTAAGGTATCCGGGCCAGGCAATGGAAATACCGAATATCTCATCGGTACAGCATACGCCCACCAGCAGTCGCTTAATAATACCGGTCTTCGGATCAAACTTCTGGCTGAGAGCCGCATTCATAAGAAGGTATCTCGCATTGGCAATAACCGATATCACCACAGCCTCCCAATACGTGCCCATCGCCGCAATCAGCGTATATATAGCGTACTCTCCCGCCGAGGCTCTTACAAAAAGACTTGATAAGAAGCCCATAACAGGCGTGAGTCCGCCCTTCTTAGCTATTATTCCCAGCGAGAAAGATACCGCAAAGTATCCAAGTCCGATGGGAAGTCCGTCACGCATCCCCTTAAGGAATGCGCCCTTATCTTTAGTATTACTCACGTCACATCAGTCCTTTAACTTAATAAAGTGCTTTATGATAAAAAGAGGCGGTTATTACTAACCGCCTCAGAAAAATCATTGAGGTATATCTTATAAACCTGCCTGAGCTGCAACTTCTGCTGCGAAGTCGTCAACCTTCTTCTCCATACCTTCGCCAACTTCGAAACGAACGAACTTGGTAACGGTGATGTTGGCGTCAACGCTCTTAAGGTAAGCTGCAACACTCTGCTTGCCGTCTTCAGCCTTAACGTATACCTGATCGAGAAGGCAGATTTCCTTTAAGTGCTTGGAGATACGTCCTTCAACGAGGCCTGCGAAAATCTTATCGCCGGAGATGTTAGCCTTGTCAGCAAGTGCAAGTTCTGCAAGCTGAGCCTTAGCTGCATCGGATAAGAAGTTGGGAAGATAGTTCATGTTGGACTTCTTCTCTTCGTAGATAGCCTTATCGGAATCGCTCCATACACCGTTAAGTGCCTTTTCAATAAGCTTGTTAAGAATAGGCTTGGGAAGTGAGAAAGGATCGTTAAGTGCGCTCTCAAGAGTGATGTCCTTCTCCTTAGCAAGTTCATCAGCAGAAATGTCGTTTCTGGAGATGTATGTAGGGTTCATAGCTGCAACCTGCATTGCAACGTTGGTAAGAGCTTCCTTAACAGCGTCGCCCTGTGCACCGTTAGCTGCAACAAGAACACCGATCTTACCGCCACCGTGTACGTAAGATACAACAGTGTCGCCTTCAACCTTGGCAAATCTTCTGATGGAAAGCTTCTCGCCGATTGTAGCGGTCTTCTCTACAAGAACTTCCTTAACAGTCTTGGAAGAATCCTCGATCCACTTTTCATCCATCATAGCTTCAACATCAGCTGCTGAAGATGCAAGTGCCTGCTTGGCAACTGCTTCAACGTAGCTCTGGAAAGTTTCGTTCTTGGCAACAAAGTCTGTCTCGGAGTTAACCTCAACAACTACTGCCTTACCGCCTTCGATAGCGGTACGGGTAATACCTTCGGCTACGATACGGCTGGCCTTCTTCTCAGCCTTAGCTGCGCCGCTCTTTCTAAGTACATCAACTGCAGCTTCCATGTCGCCGTTAGTTTCGTTAAGTGCCTTCTTACAA
>JAFYDI010000056.1 GCA_017544835.1 Lachnospiraceae bacterium
CAAGCCTGTGCATCGGCTCTTGCAATAATAAACTCGTCGGTAATCTCCTGTAAGTCGTCAAGGTCGATGTAGAAATCGTTGGCGCTCATCATTTCTTCCGCAAGCTCATTAACTACGGGCTTGTCATCGGAAACGTTCATTTTAACCGTAATCTCAGTACCGGATTTAGTCTCTACGATAGTCTCGTAATGTACGCCTTTAAAAAGAACGGACTTAACTATACCCTTAAGGTTACCGGAACGGGGCGCGACAATTTCAAGGTCCTCGGGACGAATAACAACTTCAACATTCTCGTTCTTGGAAAAGCCTGCGTCAACGCATTCAAAGGTCTTGTCCTCAAACATAACTTTATAGTCTTCAAGCATGATACCGTCAACGATATTACTCTCTCCGATAAAGTTCGCAACATATCTGTTAACGGGCTCATTGTAAATATCTGTAGGGGTACCGATCTGCTGAATCTCTCCCGCTTTCATGACCACTATCTTATCAGACATGGTAAGAGCTTCTTCCTGATCGTGTGTAACATAAATAAAGGTAATGCCGACCTCACGCTGAATCTTCTTAAGCTCGTGCTGCATTTCCTTACGAAGTTTAAGGTCAAGTGCGCCGAGAGGTTCGTCAAGAAGAAGAACCTTGGGCTCATTAACAAGGGCCCTTGCAATAGCCACACGCTGCTGCTGACCGCCTGACATCTCATTAACGCCACGCTTGCCGTAATCTTCAAGACCAACCAGCTTAAGCATACGGGCAACCTTCTGCGCGATAATATCTTCGGGCTCTTTCTTGATTCTTAAGCCAAAAGCAATATTATCATATACGTTCATATGAGGGAAAAGCGCATACTTCTGAAATACAGTATTTAAATCTCTCTTGTATGCCGGCAAATCAGTAATGTCCTTGTCATCAAATATAACGCGTCCCTGATTGGGTTCAAGGAAGCCTCCGAGTATACGAAGAAGCGTAGTCTTACCACAACCGGAAGGTCCTAATAAGGTTACGAATTCATTTTCATAAATGTCAAGATTAATGCCTTTAAGCACCAGCTGACCGTCAAATTCTTTGATGATGTTCTGAAACTGAATTAATTTACGCATATGTACCCCTTTGCAAAAGCAAATTATCTGATTCTTTCGGGAAAGCCCACTTTCTTTTGAACCTTTCTCAAGGTCTTGTTGGCATAGTAGCCCGCCTTCTCGGCGTTTTCTTTGATAATACCGTCGATATAAGCTTTATCCTTCTCAAGTTCGTAGAAACGAGCCTGTAGAGGTGTAAGAATGTCTGCTACAGATTCACCTACGGCAAGCTTGAAGTCACCGTAGCCCTTGCCGTCAAATTCCTTAACAATTTCTTCGGGCGTCTTGCCTGTGCAAGCGCTGTAGATATCGATAAGGTTATGAATACCAAGCTGGGTATCGTTGTAAGCAACGCATCCTTCGGAGTCGGTAACGGCTCTCTTAAACTTACGGATAATAGTATCCTTATCATCCATAAGGTAAATGCTTGCGTTAAGGTTCTCATCCGACTTACTCATCTTCTTGGTGGGATCCTGAAGGCTCATAATTTTAGCGCCGGACTTACCGAGATAAGGCTCGGGAATAGTGAATACATCACCGTAAATTGCGTTAAATCTCTGAGCGATATCTCTTGTAATTTCAAGGTGTTGAAGCTGATCCTTACCTACAGGCACAACGTCTGCCTGATAAAGAAGGATATCGGCCGCCATAAGTACTGGATAAGTAAAGAGACCTGCATTGATATTGTCTGCGTGCTTGGCTGACTTGTCTTTAAACTGGGTCATTCTGTTAAGTTCGCCCATGTATGTAAAGCAATTTAAAATCCATGAAAGTTCCGCATGGCAGCTTACATGTGATTGATAGTAAATGCAATTTTTCTTGGGATCCAAGCCCGCTGCGATGTATAAAGTTAACAGCTTTCTTGCACGACTTCTAAGCTCTGCGGGGTCCTGCCTTACTGTTATTGAGTGTAAATCTACAACCGAGTAAAAGCACTCGTATTCATCGGAAAGGGTAAGCCAGTTTTTAAGGGCTCCCAAGTAATTGCCGAGTGTCAGGTTACCGGTTGCCTGCATGCCGCTGAATAATACTTTCTTTCCGTCTATCATCTTAAAAATTCCTCCGAAAACTATTTTTCATAAATTAAAATAAAGTCTACAATATCGCGCCCAAACGGTCAAGGATTTAGTAATAAAACGCTTATACTTCTGCCTTCCGCCACATATGAATCGCCCTCAACATAATTGGCGTTATCCTCATTAAAGCTTTCATCAGTCGAGCCGTCTGAGGAGTATAGAAGTCGCCATCGTTTGCTCTTAGTAGCCATGGGAAGCACAAATTCTTTACGCTCCCAATGCATGTTATATATTATGTAAACCGAATCTTCTTTCTTGCCGGTATATTGCTTAGAATAATCTCCGAAGTAAAGTACGGCAAATTCTCTTGAAACCGGTGACTGATCAATCTTAAAAGCTTCGCTTCCGTGAAAAGAAACATCAGGCGCCTTACATGACATATAATCAAACAGCATAAGCTCCTTGGGCTGATGGAGTACGCTGTGACGCTTTCTGAAAGCTGCGAGATTAATCATAAATTTAGTAAAGTCGCGTGATGTCTTATCGCTTCGGTTCACAATCCAACCGACTTCATTGTCCTGACAGTAAGGATTGTTATTACCCTTCTGAGTATTTAAAAACTCATCACCGCCCAAAATATTAGGTGTACCCTGAGCAAGCATCATTAAGAGCATGGCATTTCTGGCCTGCTTCAAACGCAGCTTATTAATGCTTCTTTTGTTGGTGTCGCCTTCGACTCCGCAATTCCAGCTGTAATTGTAATCGGTTCCGTCGGTATTGCTTTCGTCGTTGGCCTCATTGTGCTTAATGTTATATGAAACAAGATCCCAAAGCGTAAAGCCCCAGAAATCCGTTATATTACGTATAGGCGAATAAAATTTTGCATTTTCTCTTATTGCAAAACTCATATATGAAACAAAATCTTCATCACCTTTAATGAATCTTCGGGCGTTATTCATAAATGCATAGTTGACCGCCCCGAGATTCCTGTATTTATTAACCGTATCCGGCTTATAATCGCCAAAATTCAAGCCATCGGTTAAAATCTTGATTCCCTTAAAGAAAGGACATCCCAAAACCTTATCAGCATGGACACTGGGCCCCACCAGTCTGAATCCGTCCGCATGGAAATTTACAAGCCAGTATTTAAGAGAATCAATGATGTAATCTTCACTCACATTCTCTTCGTACTGCATCATAAATATGCATTCAAGCCCATGGTCATGAAAAGCCTTAACCATGGACTGTAATTCAGAATATGTACTACCGGTAGCTGAAAGCGATCTCTTAACCGCAAAATGATAGCCCTTGCCAAAGCCCCACAGGTTCTCTTTCTTAACCTTCGGATTCTTCTTGTAATCAAGCTTTGAAGAATCGGCAGTTAAATCCGCTTCGTCCTTATCAACCACTTCGTAACAGGGCATAAAAACAACCCCTGTTACCCCCAGTTTCTTAATATAATCAATTTTACGAATAAGTCCTTTAAAGGTTCCACGCGCCGCCTTCACGCTTTTGTCGGCCATTGTATAGCCTCTGACATTAAGTGTATATAAAATCGAATCTTCAAA
>JAFYDI010000057.1 GCA_017544835.1 Lachnospiraceae bacterium
ACGCTTAATAAAGATCGGAAGGAGGACCATTAAGATGGCAAAAGTAGCTGTTTATAATATGGAAGGCAAGGAAGTTGAAAAGATCGACTTAAGCGATGCGGTATTCGGTGTAGAAATTAACGAACATCTTGTACACATGGCTGTCGTACAACAGCTTGCAAATAATCGTCAGGGAACTCAGAAGGCTAAGACCCGTTCCGAAGTTTCCGGTGGCGGAAGAAAACCTTGGAGACAGAAGGGAACCGGACATGCTCGTCAGGGTTCAACCAGATCTCCTCAGTGGACAGGCGGCGGCGTAGTATTCGCTCCCGTACCCCGTGATTATTCCTTCAAGCTTAACAAGAAGGAAAAGAGAGCTGCATTAAAGTCTGCTCTTACCAGCCGTTTACAGGCTGAGAAGTTAATCGTCGTTGATGCTCTTAAGTTCGATGAGATCAAGACCAAGAACTTCGCTAACGTAATGAAGAACTTAAAGGTTGAAAAGGGCCTTGTAGTATTAGCTGAGAACGATGCTAACGTTGTTCTTTCCGCTAAGAACATGGCTGATGTTGATACAACTCTTGTAAATCAGATTAACGTATACGACATCATGAAGGGCGGCACAATCGTTCTTACCAAGGACGCCGCTAAGAAGATCGAGGAGGTGTACGCATAATGGCAGCAATTCAGTACTATGACGTAATCCTTAAGCCTGTACTTACCGAGAAGAGTATGTCAGGCATGGGCGAGAAGAAATACACTTTCCTTGTTCACACCGAGGCTAACAAGTCTCAGATCAAGGAAGCGGTTGAGAAGATGTTCGCAGGAACAAAGGTTAAGCGCGTTAACACCGTTAACTACGACGGCAAGTCCAAGAGACGCGGCGCTACAACCGGTAAGACCGCTGCTACCAAGAAGGCAGTTGTTTGGTTAACAGACGACAGCAAGGATATCGAAATCTTTGCAGGTTTATAAGATAGGCCTTCAATTTATACGCACATGAAGCGTGATAACAAATCAGTAAAGGAGACATAAAAATGGGAATTAAGACATATAACCCCTATACACCCTCCAGAAGAAATATGACCAACTCCGATTTTGCGGAAATCACCAAGAAGACTCCCGAGAAGAGCCTCGTTGTTAGCATTCCCAAGACCGCAGGTCGTAACAATCAGGGTAAGATCACCGTTAGACACATCGGCGGCGGTAACAAGAAGAAATACAGATTAGTTGATTTTAAGCGTTTAAAAGACGGCGTTCCTGCTAAGGTAATCGGTATCGAATACGATCCCAACAGAACAGCCAACATCGCTCTTATCTGCTATGCAGACGGCGAGAAGTCATACATCCTTGCTCCCGAAGGACTTAAGGATGGTATGAAGATCATGAACGGACCTGAAGCTGAAGTAAGAATCGGTAACTGCTTACCTCTTTCAGAGATCCCGATCGGTACTGAAGTACACAACATTGAGCTTTATCCCGGTAAGGGCGGACAGCTTGTTCGTTCAGCCGGTAACAGCGCTCAGGTTCTTGCTAAAGAAGGTAAGTACGCAACACTTCGTCTTCCTTCAGGCGAAATGAGAATGGTTCCCCTTGTATGCCGCGCATCTATCGGTGTAGTAGGCAACGGTGACCACAACCTCGTTAACATCGGTAAGGCCGGACGTAAGCGCCATATGGGCATTCGTCCTACTGTACGCGGTTCCGTTATGAACCCTAACGACCATCCTCACGGTGGTGGTGAAGGTAAGTGTGGTATCGGTCGTCCCGGTCCCAGCACTCCTTGGGGCAAGCCTGCACTTGGTCTTAAGACACGTAAGGCTAAGAAGGCTTCCAACAAGCTCATCGTAAGAAGACGTAACGGTAAGGCTATTAAATAATACAGGAGGAAGAATCAATGGCAAGATCGATTAAAAAAGGACCCTTCGCAGATCAGAGCCTTCTTAAGAAGGTTGATGCGATGAATGCAGCCGGACAGAAGCAGGTAATCAAGACCTGGTCCCGTCGTTCTACAATCTTCCCCTCATTTGTGGGACATACGATTGCAGTACACGATGGACGTAAGCACGTTCCGGTATATGTAACAGAAGACATGGTTGGACATAAACTTGGCGAATTCGTTGCTACCAGAACCTTCAGAGGTCACGGTAAGGACGAAAAGAAGTCTAAAGTAAAGTAAGAGGCAATTTGAAAGGAGGACATATCTATGGCTAAAGGACATAGATCTCAAATTAAGAGAGAAAGAAACGCACAGAAAGATACAAGACCTTCAGCAAAATTGTCTTACGCTAGAATTTCGGTTCAGAAGGCTTGTTTCGTTTTAGATGCCATCAGAGGAAAAGATGCAAAGACAGCTCTTGCTATTCTTACATATAATCCCAGATATGGTTCAAGTATCATCAAGAAGTTGTTGGAGTCAGCAATTGCTAATGCCGAGAACAATAACGGCATGAACGCTGATAACCTTTACGTAGCAGAATGCTTTGCTAACAAGGGACCCACAATGAAGAGAGTAAGACCCCGCGCACAGGGCCGCGCTTACAGAATTGAGAAGCGTATGAGCCACATCACTGTTGTGCTGGATGAAAGATAGGAGGAGCGAAGATGGGACAGAAAGTTAATCCTCATGGACTTAGAGTCGGTGTAATCAAGGATTGGGATTCCAGATGGTATGCTGAATCCGATTTCGCCGATAACCTTGTAGAAGATTACAACATCAGAAAATATCTCAAGAAGAAATTATTTGCTGCAGGAATCAGCAAGATTGAAATCGAAAGAGCTTCCGACCGCGTAAAGGTTATTATCTTCACTGCAAAGCCCGGTGTTATCATCGGTAAGGGCGGTCAGGAAATCGAAGTTACCAAGAACGAAGTTGCTAAACTTGTAGGCGGCAAGAAAGTCCTTGTTGATATCAAGGAAATCAAGCGTCCCGATAAGGATGCTCAGCTTGTTGCAGAAAACATTGCACAGCAGCTTGAAAACCGTGTATCTTTCCGTCGTGCCATGAAGTCTTCAATGTCCAGAACAATGAAGGCAGGCGCACTTGGTATTAAGGCAGCTGTCGGCGGTCGTTTAGGCGGCGCTGATATCGCTCGTACCGAGACATACAGCGAAGGTACCATCCCGCTTCAGACATTAAGAGCTGATATCGATTACGGTTTCGCTGAGGCAGATACCACTTACGGTAAGCTCGGCGTTAAGGTTTGGATCTACAAGGGTGAGGTCCTTCCTACAAAGTCTAACAAGGAAGGGAGCGATAAATAATGTTAATGCCTAAAAGAGTAAAGCGTCGTAAACAGTTCCGTGGCACTATGGCAGGAAAAGCGATGCGTGGAAATAAGATTTCCTATGGTGAGTTCGGTCTTGTTGCTACAGAGCCCAGCTGGGTTAAGTCAAACCAGATTGAGGC
>JAFYDI010000058.1 GCA_017544835.1 Lachnospiraceae bacterium
CTGTGCGGGCACACGCACAAGCCCAAGGTAACTTATATAGCAGGCAAGGTTATATGGAACCCCGGCTCGGTGGGACTTTCGGGAAGCGGCGAGATGATTGCAAGATGTATGATTCTTCACGGAGGAAGAGAGTCCTGGCGCCCCGAATATGTAGAGGTTCCTTACGATATCGATGCAGAGATCAAAAGCATGCGTGCCGAAGGACTTTACAGAATTGCCCCGTATTGGAGCGTTGTTACCGAAGACCTATTGAAAGGCGGAACAATAGACCATAGTCTGGTTCTTAATAAAGCAATGTTACTTTGCAAGAACGAAACCGGCCACTGCGAATGGCCTAAGATTCCCGAGCGATTTATGAAAAAAGCGGTGAACGAACTCTTATATATGGAATAAAGAATAAAGACCTGTTTTGGCAGGTCTTTTCTTTTGCTTAAACACAATACATATGGTTACGAAAAATAACACAGCATATTTTGCACTTTTCTTTATATAAGTTTAAGTTTTTGGAGTCTAACATTTCTTGACACCCCTACATTCCACGATATACTATATATGTAGTTTATTAAAGTACTAAATTATAAGAGAGATTTTTATGAGGAGAAAAAGAGGTTCCACAATAGGAACCATTATTACATTAATAATTGTATTTTCTATATTTTCGGATGTGATTTTTAGTGTGGCAATTCCGTTTATCGCTATACTTGTAGGACTTGCAATTATTGTTGCGGTTCTTAAGAAGCATGGATATACGGAAGTTCAGAGAGATGACAAGCCTACCAAGAATCCTTACAGCGTTAATTATAATAAGGAAGCGGCAGACAGAGCCGATGAGGAACGTCGCAGAAGATACGAACAGCAGAGTAAGCCGGTTGTAGATACCACTTACAGAGAGGTTAAGGATCCCGCACCGGTGTTTAATGCAACACCTACTCCCGAGCCCAAGGTTCAGCCTACCAGACATAAGAAAACCGGCGATGCCGAAATCGATAAGATGGTAGAAGAGATGGATAAGTCAATTGATGAAATGAAGAGACTTGATGAAGCCATCGAAGACGAAAAGATTTCCGAGCAGATTGTTCACCTTGAAACAGTTACAGAGAAGATTGTAGAATACCTCATCAAACATCCCAAGAAGAAGAAACAGATGGGTAAGTTCTTTGACTACTATCTTCCCACCACCATTAAGCTTCTTAATTCCTATAAGTACATGGACGAAGCCGGTATTTCCGGTGTAAATATAGACTCGACAAAAGAAAAAGTTGAGAATATGATGGATATGGCACTTGGTGCTTTTGACAAGCAGCTCGATGCCCTCTATGCCGATGAAGCTTTGGACGTATCCACTGACATTACAGTAATGCAGAACATGCTTAAGTCCGAAGGTCTTACGGAAGATGACATTACATTAACATTATAATAAAAGGGAGAATATGAAAGATATGGCAGAAATGGAAACATCCGTACCTACTTTAACTCTTGAGCCCACTCAGGCAAGCACAGTTGCTCAGGATATGGCTGCTTTTGCAGACTCCACTTTCCAGAGCGTGGAAGAAGAAAAGGCTAAAGAGGCTCAGCGTGAGGCTAACGCAATTAAGATTAACGAAGACATGCTTACCGAGCAGGAGAAAGCTGCAGTTAATGATTTCTACACAAAGATTGATATCAGAGACTCCAACATGGTAATGCAGTACGGTGCAGCAGCTCAGAAGAACATTGCCAACTTCTCTGAGAACGCACTTAATAACGTTCGTACCAAGGACCTTGGCGAAATCGGTCAGGACCTTGCTTCTCTTGTTACAGAGCTTAAGACTGTAGGCGAAGTTGAGAAGAAGGGTATCGCAGGTTTCTTCCAGAAGAAGAAGCACGAGCTTGATTCCTTAAAGAACACCTACGCTAAAGCAGAAGCTAACGTAGACAAGATTGTTAAGAACCTTGAGAACCATCAGGTAGTACTTATGAAGGACATCGCAATGTTCGATCAGATGTACGACCTTAACATGAAATACTACAAAGAACTTACCATGTACATTATTGCAGGTAAGAAGAGACTTGAGCAGGCCAGAACCGTAGAACTTGAAGAGCTTCGTAAGAAAGCAGAACAGACCGGCGCTCAGGAAGATGCTCAGGCATACAATGACTTTGCTAACCTTTGCAACCGTTTCGAGAAGAAGCTTCACGACCTTGAGCTTACCCGTATGATTTCCATTCAGATGGGTCCTCAGACCAGACTTCTTCAGAACAACGATACTCAGATGCTTGAGAAGATTCAGTCTTCACTCATCAACACCATTCCTCTTTGGA
This sequence comes from Lachnospiraceae bacterium, assembly GCA_017544835.1. Lineage (GTDB taxonomy): Bacteria > Bacillota > Clostridia > Lachnospirales > Lachnospiraceae > UBA1258. Next base: position 2,302 of record JAFYDI010000058.1, read on the forward strand.
AGAGCCAGATGGTACTTGCACTCGGTATCGAACATGGTCGTCAGGCTACCGCAGCACAGTCCGCAGTTACCCAGATGACCAACGATCTTCTTAAGAAGAACGCTGATACCTTAAAGATGGCTACTATCGAGACTGCCAAGGAAGCTGAAAGGTCTGTTGTTGATATCGAGACTCTTAAGCACACCAATGAACAGCTCATCACCACTCTTGATGAGGTTATGAAGATTCAGACCGAAGGTGCTCAGAAGCGTAAAGAAGCTGAAGCAGAACTTGGCCGTATCGAAGGCGAGTTAAAGCAGAAGTTACTTGAGTTAAAGAGCAACGGCTGATTTAGTTAATTATAAAGATTCAGGTCGGAAGATTTCTTCCGACCTGTTTTTATTTCTATGAGTTTTTAGGTATAAACTTAAATTCTTTTAAGTCAAAGTTGCTTCCCGGCAGGAATACCAGATTAATCTTACCGTTGGTGTGAATATCGGGAAGATCGATTTCAAACGTTTCATAATCTTCCGAATAGGGAATCTCTGCTAGGTCTCTTCGAACCACTTCATCTTCCACATAAAGAATATGTATCGAAGTCTTTTCGTTATGAGAGCGGCCGCGAATTATAATCTTACTGAGACCATCTTTGAAATCCATATCATCGTACTCAATTGCAACATTATTACCGATAGAGGTGATAGCATCTATTCCCACATTGTAAGTATCACCGGCGATGTTGGAGAAAGAAACCGCAGGAATCAATGAGTAAGCTTTCAAATTCTTGGTAAAGTAAAATCCCTCAAAAGAAATTCTGTCATCTGTATGGAATACGAATGTCAAATCATGCACGCCGGTAAGTGTTTTGATAAGCGTGAATATATTCTCCTGATAAGTATTATAAATACTCTTCGCAGCATATTCTCCCGAAAAGACTGTCTCGCCGGTACCGTAATCTCCGTCAATAATATCGAGTTTCAGAGAATCTCTAAAGGCGAATATCGGGACATGTACTTCTAAAGAGCCGACACTTCCGAAGTCTACCTTGGTATAGGTAACATAGGAAATATTGTCAGGGCCCGCAGGAAGAAACGCTCCGCCGAGGAAACTTAAGCTCACTTCTTTTGAATGAGACTTGTCAAAATTTATTCCCGGAATCATGGAATATGCATCTTTTTTTGCAAGACCAAGACCTTCAATCTTGTAATCCAGGGTTGAGATAACTTCCGCGTGGTCCTTGTCATTACAGCAATAAGCCATAAGAGTGAACTCACCGTCACCGATAGCAGTAATGTGTGCTACATTATCAGCTACGTCAACACTTACATAATCTGCGGTTACGGAGTTAGGTGTAAGCGCAACAAATTTAATATCCTTATAAGTAGCATTTTCGGGAAAGACTTTGTAAGTAACGGTAGAGGCTATATTGTCCTTGTTCAATGTACCGCCACCCGCTCTTGTAAGTTCAATCTTTCTTACAGGAACATCGCAAGAAGCAGGACTTTCAAAATTGGTTTCGCTATACAGGCAGCAGGCAGCAGAATCGGTAACTGCACTGCTGATGGAAAGACTTTCTGAAGGAAGTCCGACAGAACTTACAGTTACTTTAATCTCGCCCGGCTCGAAGGTCGGAGCAATAATGGCAAGAAGCTTGCCAGAGAAAAGACGACGCGAATTACCTCTGTACTCTTCGTAATCAGTGCTGTCTCCGTTATCAAGGCCTACAAGTCTTCCGGGGCCGGAAACCGATACAGACACACGATTTCTGGCATCGGCCACGAAAGTACCGGCTTCATCAATCATAGATATTTCGACAAAAGCAAGAGACTCGCCGTCCGCAGCAATTTCTTTTTCTTTACACGTAAGCTTGATATGCGCAGGGTCACCGAAAGAACGCTTAACATCTTCTGCCACAGCAACACCGTTTTCATCGTAAGCTACGAGCTTCAATTCTCCGACAGAGTAAGGCACCTTCCACTGAGCATATAGCTTTCTGCCATGAATATGGTCGATTCCTTGGGCTCCAAGAGACTTACCGTTAAAGAACAGCTCAACCGTCGGAGCATTGGAATAACCGATTACGTCAATAATCTGGCCTTCGTTGAAATCCCAGTAGGGAAGCAAATGCGCCATAGGAGCTTTCTTATAATCTGTCCACTCCGCCTGATAATGATAATAAGTATCCTTTTCAAAGCCCGCAGTATCAATCTGGCCAAAAAATGAATTCTTGGAATGATACGGCGTAGGTTCACCAATATAATCCCAGCCGGTCCAGATATACTGACCGAAGACGTAATCTCTGTCACGATGGTCGGCAACTACCGCATCGACACTCTTTGAACCCCAGTTGGTAGTACAGTTACCAAGGCATGAGCATTGAGCATCCATATGAGTAAGCAAAGAAGTTTCAAGCGGGAAATGGTATATGCCGCGACTTTGAACCGTTGAGCCTGTCTCACTTCCGAATATGCACCAGTGCGGATATTTCTTGTGATGCTCGTCGTACAAACGCTCCCCGTAATTGTACCCTGATAACTCAAGCTCATCGGAACACTTCTGAGCATTCTCCCAAGCGATATAGTTGGAGCCGATACCGATAAAAGCATTGTGCATATGGTCAAGCTCACGAACTTTATTGCGAAGAAGGCGGGTCCACTTAAGACCGCTTTCCAAATGAGTATCGTATATTTCATTGCCGATTCCCCAGATAATAAGGGAAGGGTGGTTTCTGTCACGACGCACCCATGAAGTGACGTCTTTCTCCCACCAGGTCGGGAAATAATTGCCGTAGTCGAACTCGGTCTTGGGAAGCTCCCACATATCAAAGCTTTCGGAATAGATAAGAATACCCATTTCGTCGGCAAGTTCCATTACTTCAACCGCAGGCATATTGTGAGAAGTACGAATTGAATTAACGCCCATCGACAAAAGCTTTTCAAACTGCCTTCTAAGCGCAGACTTATTCATGGCTGCACCGAGGGCACCAAGATCGTGGTGCTGGCACGCTCCCTGAATTTTAATGCTTCGCTCGTTTAAAAAGAAACCGGTATCACAATCAAACCTTATGCTTCTGAAGCCGAAGGTATTGGTAACTTCTTCTTTGACCGAATTGCCATAAATAAGGCGGGTACGAACCGTATATAAATAAGGGTCGTCAATATCCCAAAGTCTGGGAGAACTGACAGTCATGCTCTGAGAACAAACAGAGACTTTAGGACCGAGAATTATCTGTGAAGTAACCGTATTACATTCAACGCCCAAAGCATCAATGAGTGTATTCTCTACAGTGTATTCACCGTCTGCCAAAGAAACCGCTTCGGTCTCAATACTAAGCTCAAAATTGCCGCCCATACCTGAGGCACTAAGATATACTCCATCAAGCGGGATATAAGTCTCATCAAAATCGTACAGCCACACATTACGATAGATTCCGGCGCCTGAGTACCATCTGGAATTAAGATTTCTGTAAGTGGTAACGACGCAGACAGTATTGGAACCGTCATTAATATAGGAAGTTAAATCTACATCAAAAGTAGAGTAGCCATACTTCCACTCAAAAATTTTGGCTCCGTTAAGATATATTTCCGAATCCATATATACGCCTTCAAAACGCAGTATATAGGTGTGATTCTTATTCTTAGCCAGTTCAAAAGTCTTCTGATAAAAACCGATTTCCGATTTATATAAATCATTTACATGCCAAATCATGTAATCATGAGGAATATTTGTCGTCTTTAATGACGGAGAGTTAATCATTTTATCGAAAGGAGTGTTAAGTTCAAACTCAGAAAACATCCAGCCGTTATTGAATAAACTTTTAATCATTTCGCTCCCGTACTCGGAGAACCGCTTGAATTGGCGTAAAGCCGCGGGTATCCGGAACAACGTTTTTCGAACGCCTACAAAGTTATGTTACGACATTTATTGACTTCGGTCTACCAAAAAAAGAACCTTTTTACGGAAAACTTTGGGCTTGGTTAAGAAAACCTTAAGCATTTTAACAAGGTATTCTTTTTAAGCGTTTGCTATCATTATGAACCGAGGATATATGAAGTGATTTAGCGACAAAAGTTTACATAGGTAACGAGGAGGAGCATTATGAGATCGAAACTGATTAAATTGGTTTCCATCGCGGCGGTTATGGCTTTGGCGATAAGTTTATCTGCCTGCGGTAAAAAAGATGAAACAAAAACAAGTACACCTATAGACGGTGCGGGCGAAGGCTATGAATTCGTAGCAAAGAGCCGGTCCATTACAGAATTCGTGGGAACGGAAGGTTATGTAGAGAAAGCACTTGCCAAGAACGGTAAGCTGTATGTGGTACATAATGACGAAACAGGTACCAAGACTCTTCACGTAATTGACTTAGCTACCAATGAAGACAAGACCACAAAGCTTGATTTTAAGAGCATCTTGCCTAAGCCCGAAGAAAGTTCATACGATGAAATGCCTTCAAATGAAGAATTACCTTCAACCGAAGAAGGAGAAGCGTCCGATGAAGAAAACAGCGATGTAACCGAAGAAGAAGGCAGTTCCGTACAAACCTTCGAAGGAGAGAATACTTCTTTGGAAGCCGGAGAATTGGGCGGTTTTGTAGACGAATATAACATGGGTGAGACCTATTCATATGAATACGGTGACACAGGTGCGTCTGTTAATGATATGCATATATGCGAGGACGGATCCATTCTTTTTCTTACAGTGCAGTGGGGTGGAAACGGACAGGATTATTCTGTATGCAAAATGGATCAGAGCGGAAATCTAAACTTGCTTTATGATGCCGGAAGTTTGGTAGAACCCGAAGAATATCTTAACTACATCTACTTAAGAGAAGACGGCGGTTTATATTACACCAAGGATTCTTTAATCGTAAGAGTAGACAAAGAAGGTAAAAAAGACGGCGAAGTTGAAGCAGGTAACTGGATTTACAATGTGTTCGTCAACAAAGACGGCGAATGCTATGTAACATTCTGGTCACAGTCCGATGAAGGCACAGTTTGTAAAAAGGTTGATTTTGAGCAGAAGAGTCTCGGCGAAGCACTTAAGATTTCTGCCAATGACGGAAGAATCTTCCAGACCGGCGAGGATACATTCATAATTGCCGGAGGGGATGCCGTAACAGAGTATAATGTTAAGACCGATGAAAAGACTAAACTCTGGGATTGGATTAACCTTGATTTATTCAATGTCAACAATGATTCATTCACAGTAAATGATGACGGAACTTATTCATTAATTGCTCAAGATTATACTGATACAGGTGTTAAGTATGATTATGTAACAGTAGTTAAGCAGAAAATCGATCCCGAAAATGCGAGAAAAGAAATTATCTATGGTTGCACATACCTTGACTGGGATGTAAGAAAGAAGATTTCTGCATTCAACAAGAGTCAGGATCAGTACAGAATCCGTGTTAAGCAGTACATCAACATGGACGGTGACTACAATGAGAACACCTACAATGAGCAATATGCACGTTTCAAGGCGGATCTTGCGGCAGGAACCGAATTTGATATCGTTTCCGCAGATTCTACGGATTACGTTACTTTAAAGCTTGCACAGAAGGGTGCGTTCCTTGACCTTGAGGACTATTATAAGAGTGCCGCAAACAGAAGCGACTATTTTGAAAATATCCTTGATATCTTCAAGGTCAACGACAAGGATTATTTTGCAATATCGAAAGTTATGCTTCTTTCGATGATCGGTAATCCCGAGGTTTTCAAGGGAAAAACAACCTGGACTCCGGAGGATCTGGTAAAGCTTAGAAAAGAATATCCCGATATTGACTTTATTTCTTACGGCACCAAAGAAAATGCAGTTTCCCAGATGGTAATTTATTCGCTCAATTCATTCTTGGATTATGAGAAAGGAAAGTGTGATTTCTGTAAGCAGGAATTCTACGACCTTTTGAATTTTGCGAATACCTTCCCCAAGGAAATAAACGATGATGATTACAACCAGTACGCTAAGATGGCAAGTGGTGACATCATAGTAAGCGAGCTGTATTTATATGATGTCAATGAATTAAGATTGTGTAGACAGCTGATGGGTGAAGATGCAGTTATTATCGGACCTCCCAACAGTGAAGGAATCAGATCTCAGGTTATTGCCAATGAAATGTATGCCATTTCATCAAAGACCAAGGAAAAAGAAGCATGCTACGAATTTCTTAAGTTCCTTATGAACGAAAGCGACGATGAAGTCAGGGGTGGCGGCTATGGATTACCCGTGCGTAAGCAGGCTTTTTATGATATGATGAAGAAAGAAATAGAGCCTCAGACATATGTCAATGAAAACGGTGAAACTGTCGAAGCTACCTCGAACTATACGGTAGGTACGGTTGATGGTCAGATTGAGGTTGGAAGACCTACTCAAAGAGATGTAGATACCATCGAAGAAATGTTACTTGAAGCTCATTCGACACTAAGAATTGACGACAAATTTGCCGAAATATTTATGGAAGAGGTTGAACCCTTCATAGCCGGTCAGAAGACAGCCGAAGAAACGGCTAACGTGCTTCAGAGCCGCATAAGCATTTATCTTTCTGAGAATGAATAAACAAATGGGTTATGTTTTATAATGAAAGTTACTAAAGAAAGAACCAAAAAGACCAAAAGTCAATTAAAGAAACGAACCATGCGTCAGAGGGTCGGAGCAGGATTATTCCTGGCTCCGAGCCTCATTGGCGTTTTCCTCTTTTTTATACTTCCCTTCTTCGTGGTAATCTATTATTCGATGGTCGACAATCCGATTACCGCGAATTTTGTGGGTTTTGAGAACTTTGTGAGAGTATTCAATAACGGATCCTTTAAGATGGCTTCCCGCAATACTCTTCATTTTTCTTTTATAGCCGTGCCGCTTTCGGTGGTATTATCCCTGATGCTTGCGGCTATGCTTGATAAGAATATTCCTTTCAGAAGTCAGTTCAGAACAGCGTTTCTGACTCCCATGATGGTTCCTGTTGCGTCGGTAGTATTGATAGTACAGGTTATGTTTGATATGAACGGAGCCGTTAACCAGTTCTTGTCACACTTTGGCAACGGCAAGATTGACTGGTTTAAGTCGGACTATGCGCAGATTGTAATCATTTTGTTGTTCCTATGGAAGAACCTAGGTTATAACATGATTCTGTTCCTTGCGGCTCTTGAATCGATTCCCAGGGATATTATAGAAGTTGCGCAGATGGAGAGTGCCAATGCCTGGCAGATATTCTGGTACATTAAGATAAGATATCTTTCTCCCACAATTTTGTTCGTAACCATTCTTTCGCTAATTAACTCGTTTAAGGTATTCCGTGAGATTTATCTACTTACCGGCGGATATCCTTACGAGCCTTTATATATGTTACAGCACTTTATGAATAACGTATTTGGTACTCTTGATTACCAGAAGTTGTCAGCTGCGGCCATTATTATGTGTATCGCCATGATAATTATTATCGGTACGCTGTTTATGGTTGAGAGTCGCTTCGGAAAGGATGTGGAAGAATGAAAAAAAGACGCGCATCCTTATCTGCAAGACGCAGAAGAGAACTTATTCAGATTACCATATTTACAATCGTGGCAGCGATATTTGCCATTATATTCTTAACACCGATTGTACTTACAATTACCAATTCTTTCATGTCTCAGACAGAGATTAATGCCAATTACGGCGCTATCTTTGCCAGAAATGAAAAGGGCGGCAAGGTATTTATTTCGGAAATAGTTCATCTTAAATTCTTGCCGGATATAGTTTCTTTTAAGCAATATATTACGGTTTTGTTTAAGAGCCCCGAGTATCTGTTTAAATTCTGGAACTCGGTTATTCTTGTTGCGCCGATTGTTGTATTCCAGCTTTTGGTGGCACTGTTTGCATCATACGGATTTACCAGAGCCAAGGGTAAGATTAAGGAAATCATTTTCTTTTCCTATATTATCCTTATGCTGATGCCTTATCAGGTTACATTGGTACCCAACTACCTGGTATCCAAGTGGCTCTCGCTCATTGATACGAGATGGGCTATCTGGCTTCCGGGTATTGCATCGCCTTTTGCGGTGTACTTGCTTACTAAATTTATGAGACGTATCCCTACATCCTATATTGAGGCGGCTCAGATTGACGGAGCGGGTGAGTGGCAGATTTTCAGAAAGATTTGCGTACCGCTTTGTAAAGGTTGCCTTTATTCGGTAGCGATACTTGTGTTTATTGATTATTGGAATATGGTTGAGCAACCGCTTATCCTTTTGTCGGATGAGGAAATGCATCCTTTGTCGGTCTTTCTTTCGCAGATTAACTCGGGTGAGACGGGACTGGCGTTTGCGGTTGCCACAATATATATGATACCGGGACTTTTGGTGTTCTTATACGGAGAAGATTATCTGGTAGAAGGTATTATGTACCAAGGCGGTATTAAGGGTTAAAGGAGACATTACAATGCAGGAGAAAAAATCAAGAAAAGAATGGATTAAGACAATTGCAATAATCTTTCTTTCAATTATGTTGGTGCTTACGTTTTTCGCCAACACTATCAGAAATTATTCGTTGCCTGAAGTAGCGGTTCAGTATGTAACTTCCGATACTTTAAGCAGCAAAATAAGAGGAACCGGAACTGTAGCCTCTCAGGACCCTTACAGCGTCGTATGGAAGCAGTCAAGAAAAATTGACAGCGTCAGAGTCAGAGTCGGAGACGAAGTTGAAAAAGGACAGGTAATATACGTTCTTGAAGAGGGCGAATCCGAAGAAGTTAAGAAAGCGCAGCAGGAACTTGAAAGCTTACAGGCTGCTTACGAGAAAGCGCTTATTACCGGACAGGTATCCACCAGCGACAGAAAAGCAGTAGAAAGCGGCAGAACCGGCACCATCGAGCAAAAGCAGGCTAAGATTGATGCGGCGCAAAAGAAAGTCGATCAGTACGAGAATGAGATAAAGACTCTTGAAGCAGAGATAAATCGCTGGACTTATAATCCGAATGGAGATATTCAAGAGATAAAAAATGTAAATGATTGCAATCAAGCGCTTGTAGCTTGGGGAATTGAGAAGGCTGCAAGAGATGAGCAGGTTAAAGCGCCTAAGGAGAAGTATACTGCGGCTGAAGCTGCTTACGAAGCACAAAAGAATAAGGTTGATGACATACTTGATGGAACAGTGTCAGACAATGATGTATCCGGACAAATAGAGCTTCGTGACTCACTGAAAAATGAAAGAGATGCGGCTAAAGCTATCTATGACGAAAAGCAGAAAATGTGCGATATCGCCGACAGCCAGATTGTTCAGCTTACATATACAAGAGATGCTAATAAGCAGGTAGTAGACAATAAGAAAAAAGAATTAAACGACAAACTTGAATTGGCTAAAGCTAATAAAGCGAATGCCGAAACCGCTCTTTCAGAGCTTGTAACAGGCATTACCAATCAGATAGACCTCGAGACTTCTCTTTCCGCAATTCATGCCAAGGAAGAAGAAATTGAGAAACTTAAATCAGATCAGGGTGCCAACGAGATTACAGCTCCCGTTTCCGGAACAATTCTTTCTTTGTCCAGAAGTGCGGGTGAGACTACTACAGCAGAAGAAACCGTTGCTACAATTCAGGTTGCGGGCAAGGGATTTACTATGTCCATGACTGTTACCAACGAGCAGGCGGCAATGATTAATAAGGGCGATGAGGCCGAAGTAGGTAACTCATGGTTCTACTCCGATGTTCATGCTAAAGTAAATTCCATTAAGCCTGACAAAGAAAGCCAGGGCAAGAATAAGATTATTGAGTTCGACCTTGAGGGAAGTGTTACAAGCGGAACACAGCTTTCTTTGGTCATTACAAGTCGAAAGAGTTCTAACTATGACGCTGTTGTTCCCAACAGCGCTATCAGAGAGGATAATAACGGCAAATATGTATATCGTCTGATTTCAAAGCCTTCACCTCTTGGAACCAGATATTCGGTTGAAAGAGTAAATGTTACGGTTATTGCAGAAGACGATACCAGAAGTGCGGTAAGCGGACCGCTTGAAGGTTGGGATTCCGTTATCACGACTTTCTCAAAGCCCCTTTCGGACGGTATGCTTGTAAGACTTAAGCAGTGATAAATAATAGAGGATTATAATGGAGTACTTAAAAACTGTTTTTACAAAAGTTTATATAAGGCTTCTTATTGCTGCGGGCATCTGTGTGGCGGTCGGGCTCATACTTGTCGCCATAGGGGTACATTCGGCGGCTTCTTTAAAGGACCAGCAAATTGCGAGCAGGTGGGGAGATAAGAAAGATTTTGCCGAGGTAAGCGTTTTCTTTTCCGAACTTGCGGGGTTTAAAGAAGAAGGAGTCACAGAACTAAAATATAAGATAAGTGAGCAGCTTAGGCAGGACTCGCTTACCAGAGAAGAGGATGGCGTAAGAACCTGGGTATATGCTTACTCAGCTAACGGTAAGGCTAATATTACTTTCAAGAAGAATACCGCTGAGGTTAAGGTAATAGGCGTCGGCGGAGACTTCTTTTTGTTCCACCCTATAAGGCTTGTGAACGGGTCATATTTTGATGACAGTTATCTGATGAAAGACCTTGTGGTGCTGGATGAAGAAACCGCCGCGAATCTTTTCGGCTCTAGCGACTGTGTCGGACAGATTGTAGAAATCGGTGGCGTAATGCATGTTGTATCGGGAGTAATCAAGAAAGACGAAAGCCGTCTTGATAAGCTTGCGGGCAATAATGAGCCTACGATATTTATGTCGTATGAAGCACTTGAAGCCAACGGAATGGCTTCTTACATCAGTTCGTATGAGGCGCTTTTGCCAAATCCTATCACTTCGTATGCAATGAACACGGTTAAGGATGTTCTTAAAATAGATGAGAAGCGCTATGAAATGCTTGAGAACACAAGCAGATTCAAATGGACCAACCTTCTTAAGAGAGTTCCCAAGTACGGAACCTGGGCCATGAATTCCAAGGGAGTTATTTATCCTTATTGGGAAAATATGGCAAGAGGAATGGAAGATTACCTTACTCCGGTGGCCCTTCTTGTGACGATTCTTTTTGCGTATCCGAGTGTTCTTTTGCTGGTGGTATTGATTCGTATGTGGAAAAAGCGTACAATCCACCGTGGAGATGTTAAAAACTTCTTTGAGGATAGAGTTGAGGATTATAGGGGAAAGAGAAGGAAGAGGGACGGAGAATTAGAGATATATGAAATCACTTAGAAGAATGGCACTTTGTCTGGTATTGATTTTTGCCATGATTCTTCCTTTGGCTGCATGCCAGAAGAAGGGCAAACAGACTGCCACCATTGACAAAAATACAGTTTACAAGGAGGAAGTGTTAAATATTCAGTTTCCTGCCGGATATAATGTGTATAACTGTTATTTTACAGCCGATAAGGCTTTTTATTACGGCTACATATACAATGAGACAGAAGGCTCATCCAACTCAGTATGGGGTTCTGTAAATTATGACGGAACCGCAATGGTAACCAATAAAATTGATTCGCAGAGTGCATGGATTGAGAGAATGGACGTTGCGGAAGACGGCAGCGTATATCTTGTGTATCAGGAGAGCATAGAGGATTATTCGGATCCTGAGAATTACGTATATGAGACCAATTATTATCTTAAGAGATATGATGCTTCCGGAGCAGAGAAGGCGGCTCTTAATATTAAAGATAAGTACCAGGCTGACTGGGCAAGAGATATAAAGGTTCTTAATGACGGAACGGTTCTTCTTGTTACGGGAGATAAGTTCGTTCTTCTCGACAAGGATTTAAAAGAAATAAGAAGTAAAGCATATGAGACTTTTGATGGTTCTTTCTATAGTACCAAAGACGGCTCAATGGTAGTATCTGCCTGGGAAGAGGACGGTTACAAGCTTTTCAGATTTGATTTAAATAAGTTTGAGCGCGGTGAAGAAATTACTGTTCCTTTCAGCATGGCTAATATGGGTATTAGAGAGGGCGGAAAGAAGTACGACTTTGTTTTGACCGACAGCACACAGATTTATGTATATAATATCGGAGATACCGAACCCAGAGCGCTTTTGAACTACGTTAACTCAGATGTTATTGCGTCGGGATTTAACTCGATTTACATCGCCGATGATACAACATTGTACGGATTCTATAATTACTATGATGAGTCCGACTCCAACTCCGCTATATTTGCAAAGTATACAAAGGTAGCACCTGAAGATGTTGTGGACAAGAAGGTTTTGTCTCTCGGATGCTTATGGGTTGATTCCGATGTTAAGAAGCGAGTTATTGATTTTAACAAGAGTAACAGCGAGTACAGAATAACTATCAAAGATTATTCTCAATATAATACCGAAGAAGATTGGAATGCAGGTACCAACAAGTTTAACAGCGATGTGGCCTCCGGTCAGGCTCCCGATATTGTTGTAGCCAACGATCCTTCCATTATTCATAATTATATTTCCAAGGGTCTTTTCGCCGATCTTACGGATTATATAAAGAACGACTCTGATATTAACTTTGATGATATTTTCCCGAATCTTATTAAGGCAAGTTCTTACAACGATAAGATTTATGAAGTTGTTCCCAGCTTTACCATAAGCACTGTTGCAGGTAAGAAATCTGTTCTTGGTGACAGAAAGTCCTGGACAATGGAAGAGTTCTTGCAGTTTAAGAATTCATTGCAGTCGGGTATGAGTATGTTCGCTGACGCTACAAGAGAGAACATGCTTAACAACTTCTTAAGCGTAAATGTCAGCGACTATATGGATTTTTCCAAGGGTAAATGTTATTTTGACACTCCCGAGTTTATATCACTTCTTGGGTACTTAAAGGAATTCCCTAAGGCAGAGGAGATGTATACTGACGATTACTGGGAGAATTACGATTACGAGTCGGCAGAATCTGCTTACAGAGAGAATAAGGTTGTTCTTTCGCCTACTGCAATTTACGATTTAAGAGAGATTAAGTACCTTATCAGAGGAACTTTTGGTGAAGAAGTAACCTTTATAGGCTATCCTTGCAAGGAAGGAAATGGATCATCCATTAATCCCATGTCTTCTTATGCTATTTCTTCAAAAAGCCCTTATAAGGATGTGGCTTGGGAATTTGTAAAGTATTACTATTCGACAGAGTATCAGGATAAGCTTAGCTGGGGTATTCCTGCTTCCATGACACAGTTTGACAAGAATGCCAAGGCGGCTACCGAAAAGCCTTACTACTACGACGAGAACAATGAAAAGTTTGAGTATGACGATACCTACTACATCAATGGTCAGGAAGTCGTAATCGATCCTCTTAGCGAAGCTGAGATAGCAAGCATTAAGGAATTTGTCAAGTCTGTTGACAGAATCAGCAGTTATAACAGTGAGATTGAGAATATAATTACCGAGGATGCGGAGCCTTTCTTTGCAGGTCAGAAGAGTGCCGAAGAAGTGGCCAAGGTTATTCAGAGCCGAGTTAATATATACATCAACGAAAGACAGTAAAAAAGTTGTATGTTTTGAAGGATTTTATAAAAATTTGGGTGGACTTTTGTCCACCCTTTTTTTACACTTATAATAGCGGTCAGAATAGCAACAATTGAATAAGATTTCACCAAAAATGAATTGTATTGGTGGCTTTTTGTGGCTACAATAGAAGTAAAATGGAGGTAAGAGTATGTATTATATCGGTATCGACCTCGGAACATCCGCAGTTAAGTTATTACTCATGGATTCCGAAGGTAAAATCTGTAATGTAGTATCCAAGGAATATCCCTTATATTTCCCCAATCCCGGCTGGAGTGAGCAGAAGCCCGAAGATTGGTATGAACAGAGCATGGCAGGCCTTAAGGAACTTACAAAGGACATCGACAAGTCTAAGGTTCGCGGTATCAGCTTTGGCGGCCAGATGCACGGTCTTGTAATCCTTGATAAGGATGATAACGTAATCAGACCCGCTATTCTTTGGAATGACGGACGTACTACCGAAGAGTGCGATTATCTTAATAACGTAATCGGTAAGGACAAGCTTTCACAGTACACAGCCAATATTTCTTTTACCGGTTTTACCGCACCCAAGGTATTATGGGTTAAGAACAAGGAACCCGAGAATTTTGCAAAGATTGACAAGATGATGCTTCCCAAGGATTATCTTGCTTACAAACTTACAGGAGTACATTGTACAGACGTATCCGATGCTTCCGGTATGCTTCTTTTTGATGTTAAGAATCGTACATGGAGCAAGGAAATGTGTGAAATCTGTTCCGTTAAGGAATCATGGCTTGCAAAGATTTACGAAAGCTATGAGAAGGTCGGAACACTTCTTCCCGCTATTGCCAAGGAGCTTGGCTTCCCTGAAGATACAATCGTAGCAGCAGGTGCAGGCGACAATGCGGCAGCAGCAGTCGGAACAGGTACTGTTGGTGACGGAAGATGTAACATCTCCCTTGGTACCAGCGGAACCATCTTTATTTCATCCAAGAACTTTGGCGTTGATAAGAACAACGCATTACATTCTTTTGCACACGCAGACGGAACTTATCACCTTATGGGTTGCATGCTTTCCGCAGCTTCCTGCAACAAGTGGTGGATGGATGAAATCATCGGCACCAAGGATTACGGTGCTGAGCAGAAAGGTATCACCAAGCTTGGTGAGAACCATGTATACTTCCTTCCTTACCTCATGGGTGAGCGTTCTCCTCACAACAACCCCAATGCAAGAGGCACTTTTGTAGGTATGACAATGGATACCACAAGAGAAGATATGACTCAGGCAGTTTTGGAAGGTGTTGCTTTTGCACTTCGTGATTCATTCGAAGTAGCTAAGTCCCTCGGTATCAAGATTGAGCGTACCAAGATCTGCGGTGGCGGTGCCAAGAGCCCTCTTTGGAAGAAGATGATTGCCAATATCCTTAACATCAAGGTTGACGTTATCGAGAGCGAAGAAGGTCCCAGCATGGGTGGCGCAATGCTTGCAGCTGTTGCAGCAGGCGAGTATTCATCCGTTGAGGAAATCGCTTCCAAGTTCGTTCACGTCGTAGATACTGTTGAGCCGGAACCCGAGCTTGCCAAGAAATATGATGAGAGATATAAACAGTTTAAGGAGATTTACCCTGCCTTAAAGCCTGTTTTTGAAATTATCAAATAAGGAGAAAAGATATGAAGATTTGGTCTGTTAACGATGCTGAATTCAATGAATACGGCCGTGTAGTTGACAACGTGGACTTCTCCGAGCTTGTGGAAGCAATGAAGAAGACTCCCGTTCCCGAAGGCGTAGCTTATGAACCCGGCATCAAGGAACTCGAAAGCCTTTCTGTTGCCAAGGAAATCTCTTCCGTAGTATACGGTGAGATGCCTGTACAGATTGGTTACTGCAACGGTCACAACTGCATGTTGAACGCTCTTGAATATCACAGAGATTCAGAGATTAACGTTGCCGCTACCGACGCTATCTTAATGCTCGGTCTTAAGAGAGAAGTCGAGAAAGACTTCACTTTCGATACCTCCAAGGTTAAAGCTTTCTTTGTACCTGCAGGCACTGCTGTTGAAGTATATGCTACTACACTTCACTATGCACCTTGCGGTGTAGACGGAAAGGGATTCCAGGTATCAATCATTCTTCCCAAGGGAACCAACCTTCCCCTTACCACACCTCATGCCAAGGTTAATGCAGACGGCACTGCTCCCAGCGAGGACGCTCTTATCACTGCAGTTAACAAATGGCTCATCGGTCACAAGGAAGGTGGCCTCGATGCAGGTTCTTTCTTAGGACTTAAAGGTAAGAATTTAAACATTAACGAGTAAGATTTATGTGGTTTTACCGCATTTAAATATTTAAGGAGGACTATTAAATGAATAACATTCCCAAGATTAAGTTAGGTATTGTTGCTGTCAGCCGTGACTGTTTCCCTGAAAGCCTTTCCGTTAACAGACGTAAAGCTTTGGTTGACGCATACAAGAAGAAATACGATGCATCCGATATTTACGAGTGCCCCGTATGTATCGTTGAGAGCGAAATCCACATGGTTCAGGCTCTTGAAGATATTAAGAAAGCAGGTTGTAACGCTCTTTGCGTATACCTTGGCAACTTCGGTCCCGAAATTTCCGAGACATTACTTGCTAAGCACTTCGATGGACCTAAGATGTTCTGCGCAGCTGCTGAAGAAAGCCAGGCAGACTTAATGGACGGCCGTGGAGATGCTTACTGCGGTATGCTTAATGCAAGCTACAACTTAAAGCTTAGAAGCGTTGGCGCTTACATCCCTGAGTATCCCGTTGGCGATGCTGAGGACTGCGCTGATATGATTCACGACTTCATTCCCGTAGCTCGTGCTATCAAGGGTCTTTCCGAGTTAAAGATTATTTCTTTCGGTCCCAGACCTCTTAACTTCCTTGCTTGTAACGCTCCTATCCAGCAGCTTTACAACCTCGGCGTAGAAATCGAAGAGAACTCCGAGCTTGACCTCTTTGAATCCTTCAACAAGCATGCAGGCGACTCCAGAATTCCTGCAAAGGTTAAGGAAATGGAAGAAGAACTTGGCGCCGGCAACAAGAAGCCCGAAGTTCTTGCTAAGCTTGCTCAGTACGAACTTACTCTTCTTGACTGGGTTGAGGCTCACAGAGGATATCGTAAGTACGTTGCAATCGCAGGCAAGTGCTGGCCCGCATTCCAGACACAGTTCGGTTTCGTACCTTGCTACGTAAACAGCCGTCTTACCGGTATGGGTATTCCCGTATCTTGTGAAGTAGATATTTACGGATGCTTATCCGAGTTCATCGGTACCTGTGTATCTGACGATATCGTTACACTTCTTGACATTAACAACTCCGTTCCTAAGGATATGTACAAGGAATCTATCGAAGGCAAATTCGATTACAAGTTCACTGATACATTCATGGGCTTCCACTGCGGTAACACCTGCACCAAGAAGCTTGCATTCCATGAGATGAAGTACCAGAAGATCATGGCTCGTAACCTTCCTATCGAAGTTACCAACGGTACTCTTGAAGGCGACATCGCTCCCGGCAACATCACATTCTATCGTTTACAGTCTACTGCTGACTGCAAGATTCGTGCATACGTTGCAGAAGGTGAAGTACTTCCTGTAGCTACCAAGTCCTTCGGTGGCATCGGCGTATTCGCTATCAAGGAAATGGGTCGCTTCTATCGTCACGTACTCATCCAGAAGAACTATCCTCACCACGGTGCCGTTGCATTCGGTCACTACGGAAAGGCTCTCTTCGAAGTATTCAAGTACATCGGCGTTCCCATGGAAGACATCAACTACAACC
>JAFYDI010000059.1 GCA_017544835.1 Lachnospiraceae bacterium
ATGCCGCCACCTCAAGAACGTACTTAAGCTGATTCATGTTCATAACTTTGCCCTCTTTTTTTGTTATAAGAATTACTTATCATTGTACGGCCAGTAACCCACTATTTCAATAGGCGATTAGTACTGCTTATCGCCGCTACACAAAAACCCCGCAGCCCAAAGGCCACGGGGTAATGTATTCATATACAGTTTTATTTGTCCATATAAGCTGCCTTGAAAATATCGAGCACAGCATCAAAGGCAGGCTTGGGATTCAAGTCCTTGTCAAAAAGTCTGGCGTTTGTCTTGTCACCCTCCACGTAATGGTCCTTGAGGCCAAAGAAGGTCACATTGGTAATATTACAGTTACCGCCGCCCTCAGTATCCAAGAGCTTTAAATTTGTGAAAATGCTGCGATACCTCTTCGCCTGTTTCTCAAACTCCTCCGCGGTTTCTTCGTCCACGCCCACGGACAGTTCCGTAATCTGAATCTCCACATCAAGCTTCGCATACTGCTTAATAGTGGTCATGATAGTGTTCATGTCGGGGTAACTGATGCCCCAGTATCCCTGCATGCCGATACCGTCCAGAAGACCCTTGGACTTTAAGTCCTCGCAGAGCTTATATATAGCGTTGCGCTTGGTCATCTCATAAGTGTTGAAGTCGTTGTAGAACAGCTTCACATCCGGGTCCGCATATTTTCTTGCAAAGGTGAAAGCCGCCTCCACATAGTCGGGACCGATGGTCATGTACCAGGGATTTTCTTCGCCGTTATTCTCTGTTCTGCAGAAAAAGAAGCTTTCTTTGTCGCCCTTGTCAGGGTCCACCGCTTCGTTGACCACGTCCCAGCAATAGATTACGCCCGGGTACTCGGTCTGGACGTGCTCAAGCACCTGTTTGATATAACTCTCCATGCGGTTAAGCATGGTTTCTTTGTCCACATATGCGCCGTCGTTCTTGTAACCCTCGCGGAAGAACCATCCGGGAGCCTGAACGTGCCACACAAGTGTGTGACCGCGCATTTTAACGCCGTTATCGCTGCACCACTTGAGGGTATCGTCTATAGTGGTAAAATCAAGCGCCGGCATGCCGTCGGGGCTCTGTTGACTCTCCTGCTGCCTTAAAAGGTATGCGGACTTCATAAGATTGGACATGGTCACGCTGTTAAAGTGCTTCTTGACCATAGCCATGTATTCTTCATCATATGTGGTCAGGTTGTCGAGAGTGCTTCCGTTGATGCCTACTCCGAGGGTGAAATAATTGTTGACTGCGTCCTTAAGGGCAATGTCCTCGTCCTGAACAGCCGCTTCTTCAACGGGTTCCTCAGTAGTGGTCTCGGGTCCGACTTCTGCGCTGCTCGCAACGCTTTCGGTAACTTCGGCAGTCACAGTTGATTCGCTTGTCACGGGGCTTTCTTTTGCAGAGCATGCCGCCATGGCGGGTAAAAGAAGGATGAGACCCAAAACGGTCATATACTTAAAAGATTTAAAGTGCATATCAACTCTCCTATTGATTGGATATAAAAAGAAAGGCAAGCAGGCCGATGAATATCACTTCAAGCACCGCTCCCGCAATGCTGACTATTTTTACCTCACGACCTTTAAAAAGCCTGCCAAGAAGAAAGTATACACCCACACCCAAAACTCCGCCAAGAGTATTTGTAATAAAGTCCGTTATATCGCTTGCCCCCAAAGAAAAAATCCACTGAAGGACCTCAAAGCACAAGCTGAGAGCGGCACACAAGGCTATGGCTTTAACAGCCTTTTTGCCAAAAAGTGCCGTAAAATAAAAGCCCGCCGGAATTGATATGTACCCAGAATTCTGGACACATACTTATGAACTAGGCTGAACACATGGATGATTTCCTGTACTCTACAGGAGTCATCCATTTTGTTTTTGCCTGAATTCTTTTATTATTGTAATAATCTATATATTCTTCAACACTTTTTGCAAACTCTTCAAACGAACGGTATTCTTTTTCACAGCCATAATACATTTCGTTTTTCATACGTCCAAAGAAAGTCTCCATAATGCAGTTATCATAGCAGTTTCCCTTTCGGGACATTGACTGGACAATGCCACGTTCTTTGAGGCGTTGCTGATAGTAGGCATGCTGATATTGCCATCCTTGGTCTGAATGGAAAATCAATCCTTCTACATTTGGAAAGTTTTTAAATGCTTGGTCCAGCATTCTCTTTACTTGCTCTATGTTGGGGCTTAACGCGAGATCATAGGATATGATTTCATTTGTAGCCATATCAAGTATTGGCGATAAGTAGCATTTCCCCCACGCAAAATTAAACTGGGATACATCAGTAGTCCATTTCTGGAGTGGTTTATCCGCTTTAAAGTTTCTTTTTACGATGTTGTCCGCAACTTTTCCGACTTCGCCTTTATATGAGTGATACTTTTCTTTTGGGCGTTTGCCAAGCATTCCGGCTTCATGCATCAGGCGCTGAACACGTTTGTGATTTACTATAAAGCCTTTGTTACGAAGCTCCATATGAACTCGCCTTACGCCGTACCTGTGCTTGTTGACTTCAAATATAGTCTCGATTTCCATAAGTAAATCAGCATTTTTTGTGGCAACAACATCTGTCTTGCTTATTTCAAAGTAATAAGTGGACTTGGCCATGCGCATGGCTTTCAGAAGATACTTTAATTGATGTCCTTCTTCTCTGAGCGCTTTGATAATCGCTGCTTTTTCGCCTTGAGTTGCGCAGCCCATTTTTCTTGCCTCAAGGCAATCCTTTTTTTTATTACTTCATTCTCTGCCTTAATATATTCATTCTCAGCACGCAATCTTATTAATTCTTCACGTTCAGATTCAGTAAGCGGCTTGGGATTAGTTTTTTTCTTCATATTGGATTCCTTACATGGTCGTCCCTTTTTCTGGTTTACTAATCCATTATAACCTTCAGTTTTATATTTTCGAACCCATTGATACAACATTCCTGAGTGAATTCCAGCTTCGAGTGCAACAGACTGATTTGAACTGCCAGCTAAAACCTTAGAAATTAGTTCCATTTTTTCTTCAGCAGTCCATGTTTTATCAAAAGACTTATGTTTAAGAACATCAAATCCATTGACCTCAGCCATTTTTGCCCATCTACGAACAGTAATCTTAAAGTTTTTCTCGGCAATTCCGGGAGGGGTCTCTGGCCACCTTCCTTGTTGATACAACTTAATACATTCAATTTTGTAGTCATGTGAATAGCGCATAAAAAACCCCTTTCTCTGGTTGTCCAGAAAAAGGGGTACATATCAAATGATGCGAGGGCTTTTTAATGCCTGTTATTTAGTTAAGGCTCCAAAGGGTTCCTTCTCTGGTATCCTTAATGGTAATGCCTTTGGCTGCAAGCTCTTCACGAATAGCATCGGCTGTTGCGAAGTCTTTGTTTTTCTTGGCTTCTTTGCGGTCTTCGATACGCTTTTCGATGTAAGCTTTAAGCTCAGCATCTACTTCGGGACCTTCGGAAGCGGCTTCAGCCTTGGTAAGGTCGAGGCACAATACTTCGTCGAAACTTTCGATAATGGCCTTTTTGGTAGCGTTGTTAAGGTCTGCCTTAAGTACTTCATAAAGAAGAGTAATGGCAGAAGAGGTGTTTAAGTCGTTGCCGAGAGTATCGATGAATTTTTCTTTGTACTCACCAAAGGCCTTTTCGTCAACGGTCTGACCGTTGGATTCGGAGACGATACGTGCCACCTGCTTCTTAAGCTTGTCGTATGCTGCCTTAACATTGTCCATTACATCGTAACTGAACTCAAGGGGCTTACGATAGTGGCTCTGTAAGCAGAAGAATCTGTATACGAGAGGGTTGTAGCCCTTCTTCTCAAGTAAGTCTACGCACAGGAACTCGCCTGAACTCTTGGACATCTTGGCGCCGCCCTTCTGGGTAAGGTGATGAACGTGGAACCAGTAGTTACACCACTTGTGACCGAGGAATGATTCGCTCTGTGCAATCTCATTGGTGTGATGAGGGAAGATATTGTCGATACCGCCGCAGTGGATGTCGAGCTTCTCACCCAAGTGCTTCATGCTGATGCAGGAGCACTCGATGTGCCAGCCGGGGTAACCTACGCCCCAGGGGCTGTCCCACTTTAATGCCTGGTCTTCAAATTTGGACTTGGTGAACCAGAGAACGAAGTCATTCTTGTTACGCTTATTGGTATCTTCGTCAACGTCGTCTCTTACGGCAACCTTTAAGTCGTCTTCGCTCTGATTGGAGAGGACGTAGTATTCTTTTAACTTGGATGTGTCAAAATAAACATTCTCGCCGGCAACGTAAGCAAATCCCTTGTCAAGTAAAACCTTAACCATGTTAATGAACTCGGGGATGCAGTTGGTGGCGGGCTCGATTACGTCGGGCTTTCTGATGTTAAGCTTTTTGCAGTCGGTAAAGAAAGCGTCGGTGTAGAACTTCGCAATTTCCATAACGGTCTTGTGCTCGCGCTTGGCACCTGCAAGCATCTTGTCCTCGCCGGTGTCGGCATCGCTTGATAAATGACCTACGTCGGTGATGTTCATAACGCGCTTAACATCATAGCCTGCATATCTTAAAGTTCTGTCGAGAATGTCTTCCATAATATAACATCGGAGGTTACCAATGTGTGCAAAGTGATACACGGTAGGGCCACAGGTATAAAGCGATACCTTACCTTCAACATTGGGTACAAAATCTTCAACCTTCTTGGTTAAAGTATTGTAGAATTTAATTCTGCTCATACAGAAACCTCCTATTAGGAATCATGGATGTGTATTGTACATCCTTGACGTCGAGTCATTAGCTTTAAAATGCTCGACGGGCGGAGCATTCCGCAGTCGGTTTGGTACTGTCAAATCGACTGATTCCTCACTATTTTCAATGCAATTATAGTAACAACAAAAAAACAGCGAGTCAAGCATAATCCGCTCCAAAGTGGATACTATAATTAAAGTGTGATAAAATCATAGTTAGCAAGACTATATTCCGACAAAAGGATACTAAAACATGGGGAGCAAATTTAACGAACTTACAATGGATGCGGCGGTAGACAGGCGCCCAATGGGACGCTACCCGAGGCCTTCCATGGTGAGAGATTCTTATATGTGTCTTAACGGAAAGTGGGACGACGGAGTAACCGTCCCTTTTCCTCTTGAATCACGGCTTTCGGGCTTTAAGCACAAGTTTCGCGGCGAGTACACGTACCACAGGACAATCTGCATTGACAAGGACTTTGTGAAGAGCAGAATCCTGCTTCATTTCGGCGCAGTTGACGCGATTGCCGACGTTTACATCGATGATTCGCTCGTGTGCCATCATGAGGGTGGATACCTTCCTTTTACCATCGATATTACCGACTATATTCACATAGACAAGGTACAGACCCTCACGGTTGAAGTGCGCGACCACCTTTCACACCTTTACCCCTACGGTAAGCAAAAGAAAAAGCGTGGCGGCATGTGGTACACACCCGTAAGCGGAATCTGGCAGACAGTATGGATTGAGAGCGTACCCGAAAAGTATATTAAGAGTGTTGAGATTACGCCATTTCTTGACAAAGTTACCTTCGACGTTGAAACCGAGGAAGAAACCATCGGCGTAGAGATATATGACGGCGACATGCTCGTATATAAGGGTAAGTCGGACAATCCTTATTTTTCTGTGCCTATTAAGAATCCGGTACTGTGGACGCCCGACAATCCGCATCTTTATGATGTAATCATCACTGCGGGCAGGGACGAGGTTAAGTCTTATTTCGGACTGAGGACCGTTTCGATTGAAGAGGTTAAGGGTGTTCCGAGGATATTGTTAAACGGCAAGCCTTTCTTTTTCCATGGGGTGCTTGACCAGGGATATTTCCCTGAGGGAATTTATACGCCTAATAACGAGGATGTGTATCGCGAGGACATTCTAAGGCTCAAGGCGCTTGGTATCAACACGATTCGCAAGCATATCAAGATTGAGCCCGAGGCTTTTTATGAGGCCTGCGACCGCTTGGGAATGCTTGTGTTCCAGGATATGGTCAATAACGGACGATACAGCTTCTTACGCGATACGGCGATGCCCACACTTGGTCATAAGAGCATCGATGATACCAAGAGGCGCGTCAAGGATGAGGTCAAGGCTACCTTCGAGCAGCATATGGAGGAGACGCTTGCCCATCTTTATAACTTCCCCTGCATCGTTTATTACACGATTTTTAATGAGGGATGGGGGCAGTTTGACTCAGATATTATGTACGATATCGTGAAGGCTATGGACAGCTCGAGAATAATCGACTCTACTTCGGGGTGGTTTTGGCAGGAGTATTCCGATGTAGACAGCTTGCATATATATTTTAAAGACGTGCAGGTGGAGCGTTCCGACAGACCGATTATTCTCTCGGAGTTTGGCGGGTACTCTTACAAGATTCCGGAGCATTCTTTTAACCTAAAGAAGAACTATGGATACGGCAAGGCAACGAGTCACGAAGAACTCACCGACATGATAGAGAAACTGTATGAGGAGCAGATTCTTCCTGCCATAGACAAGGGTCTGTGCGGCTCGATTTACACGCAGGCTACGGATGTGGAAGACGAAACCAACGGTTTTTACACATATGACAGAAAGGTGTGCAAGGTTGACGCCGACAGAATGCGCAAGCTTGCGGACAAACTGGCTAAGAGGATAACAGATGGAACATAATGCGGAAGAGATTCTGGTACAGGAAATCAACGATGCGGTAAGTCGCGGCGATGATGGGGCGTTGCTTGAGCTTCTCAATGAATACGTAGGGCTTCTTCGCGACAAGGGTGAGGCTGAGGCTTCGCTTAAGATATGCGATAAGATTCTGGAACTTTTAGACAGTATGGGACTTTACAGGACTGTCAGCTACGGCACGAGTTTACTAAATGTCGCAACTGCATACAGAGCCGCGGGAAAGCTTAAAGAGGCTGAGAAGCTTTACGATGAGGTGGAATCCGTATACGCGGAGACTCTTCCCGAGGACTCCATGCTTATAGCAAGTTTACATAACAACAAAAGCCTTCTTTTTCAGGAAGAGGGACTTTTCGATAAGGCGGCAGCAGAACTGAATGCGGCACTTGCGATTTCGGAGGCCAACAATGCAGAATATGAGATTGCCGTAACCAACGCCAATCTGTCTAATACCTATGTGGCTCTCGGCGACTTAAAGAAAGCGGAAGAGAAGGCGCTTGAAGCTGCGGAAATGTTTAAAACAATAGAGGATACGGACACGCATTATGCATCCGCACTTTATGCTCTCGGCATGATATACAACATGAAGGGGCAGTCCGACAAGGCTGTGGGACCGTTATCTGAGGCTCTCGCTATAATGGAGCGGGAACACGGCAGGACGGAATACTATGCACGAATTGCCGCCGAACTTAAGAAGGCAAAGGGCGCAGATGCTGCCGATGAAATAAAGGGTATGGATATATGTCGCGCATTTTACGAAGAAAAGTTTGTGCCCGTGATTATGGAGAAGTTCCCGGCATACAAGGGTAAGATTGCGGCGGGTCTCGTAGGAAGAGGCTCCGATTGCTACGGATATGACGATGCGGAGTCGCGAGATCACGATTGGGGTCCGGGCTTCCAGCTTTACTTATCCGAGGAAACCTATGCCGAAATCGGCAAAGAGCTTGAAGAAGCCTATAACGCGCTTCCCAAAGAGTTCATGGGCTTTAAGGTTGCGCCTGTAGTAAGCGGGCATAAGCGTCGCGGGGTGTTTACGGTGGAAGGATTTTATCGGGAACTGCTCGGTAAGTACCCTCTGACCGAGGAGGATTATCTTACAATTCCCGATTATGCATTGAGCACGGCGGTCAACGGATGTGTTTTTGCGGACGAGGAAGGTGCGTTCAGTACGGAAAGAACCAAGCTGGAAGAGGGTTATCCCGAATCGGTGCAGTTTAAGAAGCTGGCTCAGTACGCAGCCGAGTTCTCCCAGTGCGCCCAGTACAACTATGGCAGAATGCTTAAGAGGGGCGATGAATTGACCGCTAAAGTCATGCTCTCCGACGGTCTTAAGGCAGCCATGAAGCTTGCGCATATCATAGAAAATAAGTATTTCCCTCATGATAAATGGCTGTTTAAGAGCCTTGATGATTTGGAGATAGGAGATGAGTTAAAGCCGCTATTGCTTGGCGCTACTGATGCTACGAGCATTGACTCGATTGGTCAGTTCTTCGCACAGGTCATGTACGAGAAGGGTTATATCAGCGATACCGACGATTATCTCGACCATCACACCGAAGAAATGATGATTAAGTCGGAACTTTGTAAGCTATCTGTACCACAGCTTGCCAAAAAGGTAGTGCGTCTCGAATTCGAAGCCTTCGACAAAGTTCAGAACGAGGGCGGCAGAGCCTCCTGTCAGGATGACTTCTGTACCTTCGACATCATGCGCGAAAGCCAGTACCTTACCTGGACCAAAGAAATGCTCATGCAGTATCTGTATGATTTTGAAATTGAGTATAGAAAGGGACATAACCTGATAACCGAGAAATACGGCCGCATGATGGAGAGCACGGCACCTGCCCGCTATGCCGAGATTAAAGACAGCTTCCCGGTTATCTCTCCCGAAAAGAAGCAGATTATAGAGACTATCGTAGCCATTCAGACCGGCATGACCGAAGCGTTCTATGCGGATCACCCGGACCTTCTTAAACAGGCGCGAAGC
>JAFYDI010000006.1 GCA_017544835.1 Lachnospiraceae bacterium
CCGCACATGTTGACGATGGTCTCCGAGTCGGGGTCAGCGGGATTGGCGGCTACGTAACCGATTCTTTCACCGGGAAGCGACAATGACTTCGAGAAAGAATAGCAGGAAAGCGTGTAGTCATAATACTTTGACGGATAAGGGCACTCAACTCCTGCAAAAAGAATCTCTCTGTAAGGCTCGTCGGACACAAGATAAATGTTGTATCCAAACTCCTGAGACTTCTTCTTAAGAATGTCAGCGAGGTGCTTGACCGTCTCCTCGGAATACACGATACCCGTAGGGTTATTGGGTGAGTTAATAAGAACTGCCTTAACCTTATTGGTAAGGAGTTCCTCGAATTTATCAAAGTTAATCTGGAAAGCCTTAGTATCAGCTGGCACCACCACGATTTCCGCACCGGTACCGGTTACGTAAGGAATGTACTCAGGGAAGAAAGGTGCAAATACAATCACCTCATCGCCGGGCTTGGTAACTGCTCTTAATGCATGCGCAATAGCTCCTGCCGCGCCGGAAGTTGGGAAGATGTGTGAAGCCTTGTAGTTCATGCCGAAACGTCTGTTAAGTGAGTCCGCAACCGCCTGCTTGAACTCGGGATTACCAAGGCTCGGGCTGTAGCCGTGGAGAGC
Organism: Lachnospiraceae bacterium; assembly: GCA_017544835.1. Classification (GTDB taxonomy): domain Bacteria; phylum Bacillota; class Clostridia; order Lachnospirales; family Lachnospiraceae; genus UBA1258. Next base: position 627 of record JAFYDI010000006.1, read on the forward strand.
CATGGGGCTTTCTTTTTCAAGCATCTCTATCATGGCCTTGGTGAATTCCTCGGGCACGGGCACCGAAGGATTGCCTAAGCTGTAGTCGTATACGTTCTCGTAACCGATTTCCTTACCCCTTGCGGTGGCAAACTCCGAAAGCTGCCTGATTACGGATTTTTTGCCCAACATTTCTTTGTAAGTTTCGTTAATCATTGTATTCCTCCCCGCGCCCCTTTGTGCGCTTAGTTATTATGAAACGTCGGAGCACAGGGCTCTGCACTCCGACGGCTTATTTATGCTTATAGTATCTTCTTGAGGGGATTAAGTACCTCATCCACTCTCTGAAGCAGCTCCTCTCTCGAAATCGGCTTCACAAGGTATCCCTGCGGATTCAAAGAAAGGCACTCTAAAATCTTCTCCCTGTCCGTAACGGATGTAAGGAAAAGAACGGGAACATTCTTGGACTCCTCTCGCTTTCTGATAATCTCAAGCACATGAGGGCCGTCAAACAGCGGCATCATGTAATCAAGCAGTATCAAATCGGGAGTCTTCTTAATAACCGCCTCAAGCGCCAGCTTCCCCGAATCCACAATGGTAACATTGTAATCATCGACCAGAAACATTCTTAGCATCTTGAGCATGTTCTTGTCGTCATCGACAATAAGTATGTGTCCTTTGGTCACTTATCAACCTTCCCTTTGGCCTTTACTTTGTTAAAGTAATTATGCATTATATCGTATATTATTACAATAAATTTTTAATTAATTCTATATATCGCCGTTGTCATCAGTCTTTCCACACCTGATACTCGATTCCGTCCACCGTCGTCTCGCGTTCCTTGGCAAAAGAAAGCTTCGTTAACAGTTTCTGTGAAGAAACATTTCCGGGCATTACGAGCGCGAATCGTTTTGTCTCGCCGAACTTGTCCATGCGGTCGAGCACTGCTTTCATGGCTTCATAGGCATAACCCTGCTGCTGGTAAGCAGTTCCGATTACGAAGCCTACTTCAATCTCATCAAAGCCTTGGCGCACTGTTGTGCCCACGCGGCCGATGACGCGCTTGTCTTTCTTGCGAATTACGGTGTAGATACCGTATATAGAAACCTTGTAGACCTTCTCGCGGTACTGCCTTACATATTCTTTTTCCTCTTCCGGGTCGTCGTAGAGGGCTTCGGTGAACTCGGTGAGTTTCGGGTCTTTGTACATTTCGTAGAAGTAATCTACGTCGGCTTCCGTGGTCTCCCTGAGAATTAAGCGTTTGGTCCTGAGAATTTCCATCGGGAGGTCGTTGAGCCTGTGCCAGACTTCGTCGAAATACTTGTGCTCGGCGTCGTAAACTTCGGTGCAGATATACTCCGCGTGCGTCCTGGCACCCCTTGCACCGTCTTCTTCGACAATTGCAAGAGCCTTGCCGCCTTGCGCTGTGAGTCTCTCGTAGGCGCCGTTATCATCGGTGACATACAGGTTTTCTTTATTATATTTAACGTCAGCCTCGACTCCGATGTAAGAAACTTTCACGCCTCTCACCAGCATCCGCGTGGCAAAAGAAACCCGCTTTAGAAGCCCCGGCTTATGTTTAACAATAAAAACAATTCTCTTCATTTACTTTCCCCTTAATTTATTTTATCATGTTTGGTAGACAGTATTCTACTTTAGGAGGAATTATTATGGCTAAGAATCCCATAGTTACGATTAAGATGGCAGACGGCGGCGTTATGAAGCTTGAGCTTTATCCCGATATTGCACCCAAGACGGTTGAGAATTTTGTAAGCTTAGTAGAGAAGAAGTTCTACGACGGACTTATCTTCCACAGAGTTATCAAGGGCTTTATGATTCAGGGCGGCGATCCCGAAGGTACAGGAATGGGCGGCCCCGGCTACTCTATCCCCGGTGAGTTCTCTTCTAACGGCTTTGAGAACAACTTAAAGCATACCGAAGGCGTTATTTCCATGGCAAGAAGCATGGATCCCGATTCCGCAGGAAGCCAGTTCTTCATCATGCACAAGAACTCTCCTCACCTTGACGGTTCATACGCAGCTTTCGGTAAGATTATCGAGGGTATGGAAGTTGTGAACAAGATTGCCGAGGCCAAGACCGACTGGTCCGACAGACCTATGGAAGACCAGATTATGGAGTCTGTCACTGTAGAGGTTTAATCGAAAGTGTTCGAAAGATAGATTCAATTCATTTTAATATTCTGTTAATAAATTTTTAACAAATGATTTGTATTTGCAAGACCGTCAGTTTTCTGACGGTCTTGTTCATAATTTGTTCATATTTTGTTTTCAATTTGTTCAAGAAGTATCCATTATTTGGACACGATTTCCTTTTATAGTATTAGTATAGAAAAACAAATACAGCTTACAACAAAAGTTGCTAAATACTTTCAAAAACTTTTTCATAATAAATGCCGGGTAAGATAACTTACCCGGCATCCTCCCTTTTATGGGGAGTTTTTTTATTTCTTGGTTCCTTTATTCGTCTTTCTTTCAACTGCAAGAGTCATGCCATGCTTCATATCGGTAATCTCTGCAGTCTTAACGTTTCCTCCGAACTCACCGTCAAGCGTCCACGGAACTTTGGTGTCCGCTGTGAAGGTAATATGTGAAGTCTTAAAGCAATACAAATCCTTACAGGTAATATCTCTGTTCATAAGTGCCGCAAGCACCACGTTAATCTCAAGAGGGTTGGCGGGCTTTCTGATAAGAGTAACCTCAAAGAGACCATCCTTTAAGTCAACGTTCTTACCCGTAATGTTCTTAATACCGCCGGCTGACTCGGAATTGGTAATCATTCCGTAGAGGAAATCATCATCAATCGTAAGGTCGTCGGTCTCAATATGCATATGATAAGGCTTAATATCGCCAAGCCTTGTAATAGCTTCCAAAATATAAGCGCTGTGGCCGAACACGTTCTTAAGATCCTGCGGAGTCTGGTAGGACACCTCGGTAAATGCTCCGAACGCTGCTATATATACGAAAGTCTTCTTATTGAACACTCCCACATCGCAAGGCATAAGCCTGTCGCCTATCGCAGCCTTGGCAGCCTTCATAATATCCGAAGGAATTCCCGCGGAAAAAGCAAAATCATTGGTACTTCCGCCCGGAATATATCCGATAGGAATCCTCTTCTCCTCCTCACGCTGAGACATGCCCCATACCACTTCGTCAAGGGTACCGTCTCCGCCCGCACAAATCACACGGTCGTATCCGTCGGGAAGCTCTCTTACAAGCTTAGCCGCATCGCCGCGCTTTCTCGTCGCAGCAATTGCTATATTATTATCAGCCATGGAAAAAAGCTCGATGATATCACCGAGCTTAGATTTAATCTTTCCTTTACCTGCTTTTGGATTAAAAACAAAAAATATATTCATTCTTATTCCTGTCCGCTTAAATATTTAACTACTCCGTCAACTGCAATCGCCTCATCGGCTCCGTCAGCAACTACTGTGAGTTCGTCACCCGTATCAAGTCCCAAGCTCATCATTCCCATGATACTCTTAGCATTAACGTGCTTGTCTTCTGTATCAAGGTAAACAGATGCTTCATATTGGCTTGCTACCTGAACAAGCATAGCTACCGGTCTTGCCTCAAGTCCGCCGGCAAGTTTGATGGTCACATCTTGTTTTGTCATTTTTTCTCCTTTTCACTTCGCAGAGAGTCTGCGAAATCACTTATCTTGCGTAGTCTGTGATTCACTCCCGACTTACCTACCGGAGGATTGAGCCTGTTACCGAGGTCGGCAAAGGATTCCTCAGGGTACTCCGCCCTTATCAGAGCCATTTCTTTAAGTGACTCAGGGAGTGCATCAAGTCCCACTTTATCCCGAATGTACAAAATGTCATCAATCTGCTTACTCGCCGCGTTGACCGATCTTGAAACATTGGCTATATCGCAGTTAAGACGACGGTTTGTGTTATTGCGTACGTTCTTCTCTATGCGGGTATTGGCAAGCCCCATCATAGATTTGTGAGCACCCATAACACTCAATACGTCCGAAACGGCCTCAGATTCCTTGATATATACTACAAAGTACTTCTTCCGAATAGAACGCTTAGCAAGTATATTAAACTGTGAAAGAAGGTATGTCAACAACTTCGCATATTCTTCTTCATCGGTAAGAATTTCAAAATGGTACCCCTTCTTAGGATCCTCAATGTATCCGGCCGCAAGAAAGACGCCTCTTAAATAAGACCTCTTACAGCAGTCACGCTTCAATAAATCCATAGGGTTTGAAAGCTTCAAACGCTTTACAATCTCATCGATATCACAGTTACGGGCGTCTAAAACGACCTGTGATTTGAGCTCTTCATCACTGTCCTCAAAAACGTCCGCTTTTATATTAAAGGTTTTGCTTAGCATTGTAAAGCATTTTCTTAACGCAAGCTTATTGTCAGAAGAAAGAACCAATTTGTCGAATTTTTCATCATCCTGCTTCAATAAGAACTTAACGAGTGCCGAAAGTTCGGCGATTCTGCAATGTTCCTCTGCAGGATGCACTTTAATAAGTTCATCTTTAACATCCGAAGAAAAAGACATATTCTACCTTCCGTTATCTACGTCTCTGTGAGTAATGGTAATTCCGTAATTGCCCGATGAAAGCCTCTTATAAAGCTCCGAAGCAAGTGTCACGCTCCTGTGATGGCCGCCGGTACAGCCTATGGCAATCACCAGCTGGTATTTGCCTTCTTTAATATAGTTGGGAATAAGGAACCTAAGCATATTCTCAAGCATATCAAGAAACTCACCCGCTTCCTTAAAGCCCATTACATAGTCCTGAACCGCCTCGTCAAGACCCGTCAGATTCTTAAGCCTCTCTACATAGAAAGGATTGGGTAAGAACCTTACATCGAATACCAAATCGGCGTCCTGCGGAATACCGTTCTTAAAGCCAAAAGAAAGGATATTGACCATCAGGTTGTTGTACTGCTTGTTCTGAAGGAATATCTTATCAAGCTCTTCCTTGAAGTCACGGGTCAAAAGATTGGAGGTATCGATTACGTAATCCGCATTCTTCTTAATATCCACAAGAATCTCACGTTCCTTGCGAATACCGTCTTCCACGCGACCATCAGGTGAAAGCGGATGAAGCCTTCTGGTCTCCTTGTATCTGCGAAGGAGCACCTGCTCACTTGTCTCAAGAAAGAGTATCTCAAGCCTTATATCTCTTGCCTTAATATCGTTAAGAATCTTCACAACCTCGGAGAAAGGTTCGTCGGCACGCACGTCAATGCCCATGGCAACCTTGGTAAGCTCTGTGTTCTTCTCCGACACAAGCTCCACAAATTTGTCAATTAACTTAACCGGAAGATTGTCTACACAATAAAAGCCCATGTCTTCGAGCATTTTAAGTGCCGTCCTCTTACCGCTTCCGCTCATGCCTGTAACAACTACAAGACGCATTGACTACTCTCTCCTTCTTAATTAAAATCGCCTATTCTGATAACCTCGGGCTCAAGTTCGTAGCCCGATGATTCTTTAACCTTTTTAACTATAAGCTTCATAAGCTCGTCTATGTCTGCTGCCGTGCCGCCTTGATCGTTCACCACAAAGCCTGCGTGCTTAACCGATACACTGGCACCGCCCACGCGAAGTCCCTTAAGACCCGCATCCTCAATAAGCTTACCAGCAAAAGCACCCTCGGGACGCTTAAACGTACTGCCCGCGCTTGGAAACTCCAAAGGCTGCTTGGTACGTCTTCTGTCCATGAAATCAGCCATGGCTGCCGCAATATCCTCGGGATTGCCCTTCGTAAGCTTAAAGCGTGTCTCAAGCGCTATATAATCGTCATGCTTGATAACGCTGTCTCTGTAACCAAAGCGCATCTCGTCGCAAGAAAGCGTAACTGTTTCGTCGCCGCAAAGAAGCTTCACCGACTCCGTCACATCCTTCATCTCTCCGCCGTAAGCGCCCGCGTTCATAACCATCGCGCCACCTACGGTTCCCGGGATTCCGTATGCGAACTCAAGTCCCACAAGAGCGTTATCGCGAGCAAAAGTACAAGCCTTCGAAAGAAGCACTCCCGCGCCCGCTACAATCACATCGCCCTCGACTCTTAAATCAAGGAACTCGCCTGCAAGTTTAATCACATAGCCGTCGTAGCCCTTATCACTCACCAGAAGATTACTGCCGTTACCAAGGACAAAAAAATCCGCTCCCTCATCCTTAAGCAGCTTAATCACCGCCGTAAGTTCGTCTGCGCTCTGCACGCTAAGAAGAGCCTTGCAAGGCCCTCCTGTCTTAAAGGTAGTGTGCTTGCATAAAGGCTCATTCTGTAATACATTCTCGCCTTTTAATAGCGTTTTTAATCTGTTTACCATTTAAAGTACCAACTTAGCTGCGCCGTACATGCCTGCATCGTTGCCGAGTGTTGCAAGAAGTAACTTGGCGCCCTTTGCTCCGTGGAATACATATTTTTCAAAAGAAGGTCTGATGTAATCCATCAGTACTTCGCCGGCCTTGGATACACCTCCGCCGATTACGAAAGCTTCGGGGTTAACAACAGATGCAATAACCGCAAGACCCTTGCCAAGCTTATTACCAAAATCTACAGCGATTTCCTTGCAAAGTGCGTCTCCTGCCTTAACTCCGTCGAATACAGCCTTGGCTGACAAATCATCGTTAAGAACGGTAGCTCCGCTCCATGATTTCTTGTGTACGGTTGCAAGATATGAAATACCCGTAGCGGAAGCATACTGCTCAAGACAGCCTTTATTGCCGCATCCGCAGGTTCTGGTCTCGTCATCGTCAATGTGGATATGTCCGATTTCACCGCCTGCACCGGTGGAGCCTGCAAGCATCTTGCCGTCGATAATAATGCCACCGCCGACACCTGTGCCGAGAGTAACCATTACTGTGTTCTTGTAGCCCTGTCCGCCGCCTTTCCACGCTTCGCCAAGAGCAGCGACATTGGCGTCATTACCTGCCATGGACTTAATACCTGTGAGGCTTGTAAGCTTCTCACTTACGTTAAACTCGCCCCATCCAAGGTTAACTGCGCGATGCACTACACCTGCACCGTCTACGGGTCCGGGCACGCCTACGCCGATACCGGCAACTTCATCTTTTGAAATGTTTTCTTTGGCCAATTTCTCCTCAATGGAGCGTGCTACGTCGGGAAGGATGTTCTCGCCGCCATTCTCCTTGCGGGTGGGAATCTCCCACTTATCTATAAGGTTACCCTGAATATCAAGGAAGCCCATCTTAACTGTGGTACCGCCTATATCTACACCAAATACGTATTTAGCCATTCTTTTCGTCCTCTTCTCTCTTCTTTGCAAAATTTTCCTGAATTCTCTTGTAGAATTCCTGAGCAGCGTTGTAGCCCATCTTCTTCTGTCTGTAGTTAACCGCAGCCGACTCACAGATGATTGCAAGGTTACGACCGGGTCTGATGGGGATGTTGTGACATACGACCTTGTTGCCAAGGTACTCGGTGTACTGCTCTTCAAGACCGAGTCTGTCGTATTCCTTGTCCCTGTTCCACTCTTCTAGGCGAATTACAAGGTCAATGGACTGAGTGTCCTTAACGCTTGATACACCAAACAGTGTCTTAACGTCCACAATACCGATACCGCGAAGCTCGATAAAGTGCTTGGTAACATCGGGAGCGGAACCAATTAAGGTATCATCGCTCACCTTTCTTATCTCAACCGCGTCATCCGATACAAGACGGTGACCACGCTTGATAAGCTCAAGAGCCGCCTCGGACTTACCGATACCGCTCTCACCCGTAATCAGCACGCCTTCGCCGTATACATCGACGAGTACGCCGTGCACCACGATACAGGGAGCAAGCTTAACCTTGAGCCATCTTATAATCTCAGCCATGAAATCGGAAGTGGATTTCTTTGTCATAAGTACGGGAACTTTGTGCTTGTTGGCAATCTCTAAGAATACGTCGTCGGGCATCAACTCTCGACAATATACAACTGCAGGCGTCTCCTCAAAAGAAAGAAGCTTTTCATAAGCCTCGCGCTTCTCTTTCTTGGAAAGATTCTCCATGTAAGTATATTCAACGAATCCGATAATCTGAAGTCTGGCAGCATCGTAGTGCTCATAGTATCCCGCAATCTGAATCGCAGGACGGTTAATATCGGGCTGGGTAATTTTAATCTTGGAAATATCGATGTCCGGAGTAAGATTCTCAAGCTTCATCTTATCGATTACAGTTTCAAGTGCAACATATGCCATAAAGAAATGCCTCCTTATAAGTTCGCTACCTTAAAGTTTAACACAACGCAGTTAATAGCGCTATTATCCGTGGAAAAATTTGTAGATATCCTCGGCAATGTTAAGCGGTATCTCATCAAGTCCCGCAAGTTCCTCTACACTTGCGTTCTTGATGGCCTCTATGGATTCAAATCCTCTCATTAAAGCCTTCCTGCGAGCGGGTCCGATTCCCGGAATGTCATCAAGTACGGAATGCACCTGTTTCTTGGAACGAAGACTCTTGTGGAACTCTATTGCAAATCTGTGGGCTTCATCCTGAACTCTTGTAATAAGCTTAAATGCTTCGGAAGATTTATTGATGTCTATTTCAACGCCGTCCACATATAAGCCTCTGGTGTTGTGGTAATCGTCCTTGACCATACCGCAGACTGGAATGTCGAGTTTAAGTTCATCAAGCACTTTCTTGGCTACGTTAACCTGGCCTCGGCCGCCATCCATAAGGAGAAGGTCAGGGAACCTTGCAAAGCTTCCGTAGCTTGCTTCAAGATTCTCCGCGTCAAGACGCTTCTTCTCTTCGAAGCCGTGAATAAAGCGGCGCGACAATACTTCATGCATGCAAGCGTAATCGTCGGGACCCTCTACGGAACGAATCTTAAACTTTCTGTAGTCGCCCTTAACCGGTCTTCCGCCTTCGAATACTACCATGGAGCCTACGTTCTCGAATCCGTTGGTATTGGATATATCGAAGGCCTCGATTCTGTTGATGTTATCTATTCCTGTAAGCTCGGAAAGTTCAGCCACGGCGCCCTTGGTGGCTTTTTCTTCACGAATTATCTTTTCTTTGTCCTGAAGGAGTACGAGCATTGCGTTCTTGTGGGCAAGCTCGGCAAGCTTCTCTTTGTCGCCTACCTTGGGAACGGAAAGCTTAACTTTCTTACCCTTCACATAGGAGAGCCACTCCTCAATCCCGGCGGCGCCTTCTATCTCGCAGGGAAGAATAATCTCTCGCGGCACAAAAGGTGTACCTGTGTAGTATCGCTTTATGAACTCTTCAAGCACTTCGGGCTTGGTAAGGCCTTCCACCTCGCCGATGTGATGATGTTCTCTTCCTATCATCTTGCCGTTTCGGATGAAGAATACCTGTACCACAGCGTCGGAATCGTCCTTGGCAATGCCAATGATGTCTCTGTCTTCCTCGTCGTCGTTGGTAATCTTCTGGCGCTCAATGATGCGAGCGGCACTCTCCAAAAGTTCTCTGTATCTTATGGCTTCCTCGAAGTCTAAGCGCTCGGAGGCTGCCTCCATTTTTTCTTTGAGCGATTTAATGATGGTCTTGTCGTTACCGTTCATAAAATCGATGGCGCTCTGCACACGCTCCATGTATTCTTCATGAGTGACTTTGCCGGTACAGGGCGCCAGACAGCGCTTGATGTGATAGTTCATGCAAGGGCGGTCATTCTCCACACCGTAAGCGCACTTCTTATTGCAGGAGCGCAGGCAATAGGTTGCGTTTAAGAGCTCTATTGTATCGTTAACCGCAAGGCCGCTTGTGTAGGGGCCGAAGTACTTGGCCTTGTCCTTGAAAGTCTTGCGAACCTTTAAAATGCGGGGATACTCTTCATCGAGAGTAACCTTGATATACGGATATGTCTTGGAATCTTTAAGAAGAGTGTTGTACTTGGGGCTGTATTCCTTGATAAGGTTATTCTCAAGTACGAGTGCCTCAAGCTCAGAGTCCACCACGATATACTCAAAATGGTCTATAAGCGAGACCATTCGCTGAATCTTGGCAGTCTTCTTGGTGGATGCACGAAAATAAGACCGCACTCTGTTAAAGAGATTTACGGCCTTACCTACATATATGATGTTGTCGCTTGAGTCATGCATAAGATAAACTCCCGGCTTATGCGGGAGTTTACTTAATTCTTCTTCGAAATTAAACATCTGTGTCCTCTTTGATTTCGGAGGTTTCCTGTTTCATTACTTCTTCAAATGATTCTGTGGACTCTGCCTCAGCCTCGGAAACAGACTCTACGGGAGGTTCGGGCGCAGGCTCGGATGCCGCTTCATTTACAGTCTCAGCCTTGGGAGCTTCAGCTTCTGCGGTCTCTTCTGCCTTGTCCTTCTTCTCCTCTTCCGGATCGGGAAGTCCTTTCTCGCGTCTGTAGATTTCCATGAATTCCTTGCCGGTGATGGTTTCTTTCTCTATTAAGTAAGCAGCAATCTTATCAAGAACGTCGCGGTTCTCCGAAAGAAGACGCTTGGCCTCTTCATAGCTTTCTTTAAGAAGCTTCATAACTTCTTCATCGACCTGAGCTTCGGTAGCCTCACTGCAGACAGGAGCACGACGATTCTCAAGGTACTGGCTCTCTATGGTCTCAAGTGCCATAAGTCCGAAACGCTTGCTCATACCGTACATGGTAATCATGCTGCGGGCAATATTGGTAGCCTTCTCGATATCGTTGGACGCGCCTGTGGTAACCGTGTCAAAAACAAGTTCCTCGGCCGCACGACCGCCAAGATATCCCACTATCATGTCTCGAAGTTCTGCTTCGGTATTTAAGTACTTCTCTTCCTCGGGCACCTGCATTACGTAACCGAGAGCGCCCATGGTACGGGGCACGATTGTAATCTTCTGAACAGGCTCGGAGTTCTTCTGAAGAGCCGCGATAAGTGCGTGACCGACTTCATGATAGGATACGATTCTTCGCTCTTCCTTGCTCATGATACGGTCTTTCTTTTCCTTACCTACCAGAACCTGCTCGACTGCATCGAAGAGGTCCTTCTGGGATACGTACTCACGATGTTCCTTAACTGCATTGATGGCAGCTTCGTTAATCATGTTAGCAAGGTCTGAACCAACGGCACCGGAAGTTGCGAGAGCGATTGCATCAAGATCAACCGTCTCATCCATAAGCACGTCCTTGGCGTGAACTTTAAGTATCTCCACACGACCCTTTAAGTCGGGCTTGTCAACTATGATACGTCTGTCAAAACGACCGGGACGAAGAAGCGCCTTATCAAGAATCTCGGGGCGGTTAGTAGCCGCAAGGATAAAGATACCCTTTGAAGCATCGAAACCATCCATCTCGGAAAGGAGCTGATTGAGTGTCTGCTCACGCTCTTCGTTACCGCCGCCGTACTTAGAGTCACGGCTGCGTCCGATGGCATCAATTTCGTCTATAAATACGATACAGGGAGCATTCTTACCTGCTTCCTTGAACAAATCTCTTACACGCGAAGCACCGACACCGACGAACATCTCTACGAAGTCGGAACCCGTAAGGGAAAAGAAAGGAACATGCGCTTCACCGGCAACGGCTCTTGCAAGAAGAGTCTTACCTGTTCCGGGAGGTCCTACGAGGAGGGCACCTTTAGGAAGCTTCGCACCAATCTTTACATATCTGCCGGGGTTGTGAAGGAAGTCTACTACTTCCACAAGGCTTTCTTTGGCCTCGTCTTCACCGGCTACGTCTTTAAAGGTGACACCGGTTTCCTTCTGCACGTAAACCTTGGCATTGGACTTGCCTACGCCGCCCATAAGGCCGCCGCCTCCGCCCATACGCTTGGTAATAAAGCTCATGAGCACTAAGAACAGTACTATGGGGAGGATGTATGTAAGAATGATGGAAATAAGCCAGCTGGAATTATCGGGAATCTCACCGCTTACCTCAACGCCTGCGTCAAGAAGTCTCTTGGAAAGCGCTTCACGGTCTTCCACAAGACCCGTGCAATAAGTAACCTTCATGCTTCTGAAAGCGGGAGCTGCAGAAACCTCTTCAACCGGAGTGATGGTGATTCTGTCACTCTCAACGTAGACGCTCTCAACCTTACCTTCGTCAAGCATCTGTATAAATTCGGTATAGGGAATCTCCTTATTGGTAACCGATGTAAGGGCTCTGGTGAAATAGCTTACCAGGAGTAAAATCACCAATGTCGCAATGAGCATGGGCGCAATCTTCGGTCCCTTGGGATCGTTTTGTCCGTTATTTGGATTGTTGTTATTATTCTCGTTCATTATTTTCCTCTCAAAAAAGCGGATGCAATATTCTCTTTAATTATAAGTAACGCGCGATTTTATCGCAATAACCATTGTGTAAAAAAAATATTAACAGAAAATAATCTTTTCCTTGAAATCCGAAGACTTTCTATGTAAAATCTATTCCGTGGAGCAGTAATACACTTCTCATCACATTTTGTTAAAAAAAAACGATTTCTTTAGGAGGTTTTATGAAAATCGGTTTTGATAACGAAATGTACATTAAGACCCAGTCTGAGAAAATTCTTGAGAGAATTTCATCTTTTGGCAACAAGCTCTATCTTGAGTTTGGTGGTAAGCTTTTTGACGACTTCCACGCATCCAGAGTATTACCCGGATTTGAACCTGACAGTAAATTGAAGATGCTTCTTAAGATGAAAGACCACGCCGAGATTGTAATTGCCATCGGTGCAGATGCAATCGAGCAGAACAAAAAGCGTGGCGACTTAGGCATCACTTATGACCTTGATGTATTAAGACTTATCGACGCATTCACCAACGTAGGTCTCTACGTAGGAAGCGTTGTTATCACCAAATATGCGGGACAGCCCGCCGCAGATGCTTTTCGCAAGAGATTATCTGCATTAAACATTAAATCTTATTTGCACTACCCCATCGAAGGATATCCTTACAACATTCCCCTTATCGTCAGCGAAGACGGATACGGCAAGAATGAGTTTATCGAGACTTCCAGACCCCTCGTCGTAATCACGGCACCCGGTCCCGGAAGCGGCAAGATGGCCACGTGCCTTTCTCAGCTCTATCATGAGAACAAGCGCGGTGTGAAGGCCGGCTATGCGAAGTTTGAGACCTTCCCCATCTGGAACCTTCCTTTGAATCATCCCGTTAACATCGCTTACGAAGCTGCCACCGCAGACCTTAACGATGTCAACATGATTGACCCCTTCCACATGGAAGCTTACGGTATTACTACCGTTAACTATAACCGCGACGTTGAAGTATTCCCTGTTCTTAACGAAATCTTCACCCGCATCCTCGGTGAAAGCCCTTATAAGTCTCCCACCGACATGGGCGTCAACATGGCAGGTAACTGCATCATCGATGACGAAGCATGTTGCGAGGCTTCCAAGCAGGAGATTATCCGCCGCTACTACACCGCCCTCTGCGATCTTAAGAAGGGCACCGGTACCAAGGAAATCGTTTACAAGCTCGAGCTTCTCATGAAGCAGCTTAACCTTTCCATCGCCGACCGCCCCGTAGTAAGCGAGGCCATTCGTCGCGAGGAAGAAACCGGTCATCCCGGTGTTGCCATCGAACTTCCCAACGGCAAGGTTATTTCCGGTAAGACCACCGACTTGCTCGGCGCCAGCGCCGCTTGCCTTATCAACTCTCTTAAGGAGCTTGCCGGCATCGACCACGGTCTTCACCTTGTTACCAAGGAAGCCTTGGAGCCTATCCAGACCGTTAAGACCAAATACTTAGGAAGCAAGAACCCCCGCCTTCACACCGACGAAGTTCTCATCGCCCTCTCGGTCAGCGCGGCTACCAATCCTTCTTCCGCAGTAGCATTAAGCCAGCTTCCCAAGCTTCGTGGCTGTGAAGTTCACTCAAGCGTAATCATCTCTCCCGTCGACGAGAGAATGTTCAAGAAACTCGGTCTTAACTTAACCTGCGAGCCTAAGTACGAGACCAATCAGAAGTATCACAATTGAGGCTGAATAAACCCAAGGGGTTTATTCGAAGCCGACCGATAATAAAGCGTGTCAACGGTTTATTATGTATAATAGTTCGAAGGACATCCCGAGTGGATGTCCTTTTTATTGTTTTTCTCATTTTATACAGCAAAAAAACCTTCTTCATGACCCTATCGTGCATTTTCTGCCTATAGGGTCAGTAGTTTTCATCCATTTCCATCGATTTTTGGATTTTCTGATCAAACCCATTGACCCTATTGAAGTTTTTTCTTTTGCAGGGTCAATCGAATGCGCTTGAATCCGACTTTATGCATGACCCTATGGCACATTTTGTTGCTGTCGGGTCATACCTAGGGGATTTTAAATGGCATGAAAACGGCACGCCGAGGCGTGCCGCATGTTTCTTTATTCTCTTGTGAGCGAATTGCCCGCTTTATTAAGTCCAAAGCCGTAAGGGAAAAGAATCTCCGACTCAGGAAGCGAGTGCTTCTCATTAACCTTAGAAAAATCTTTAACCCATGTCATTGGAAGCGTTCCCGTGAAGTCATAATCTCCGAAGAGTACGTCTGCAATTCCTTCGCCTTCTGTCCCGGGAAGGAAGGCCATAACTACTGCATCGTACTTATCAACATAATCATTGATATCGATGGGACGACCTGCAATTACGATAAGCACTTTAAGCGGGTCATTACCGTTCGCAGCTATCTGCTCCTCTATAGTCTCAAGAAGCTTTACATCACCTGAAATCGGCTTAAGTCCGTTAGCCTTAACATCTCCGCCGGACTCGGAGTAGGGATTCTCACCTACTACAGTTACGATTACGTCACTTTCCGCATCAAGCTCGCCCCTTGCGCTGTGGGATACCTTAGCGTATTCTTTGACTTCGTCGTAAATACCCTGAACAATAGGTGTACCTATAGTGATATTACCCGACTTGCCTTCCCAGGAAATCGTCCATCCGCCGCACTGGCGACCTATGTCAAATGCACCCGTTCCGCACACTGTAATATTGGTGGCTTCTTTAATCTTCTCCATGGCAAGCTTGCCGTTAACGTTTCCGTTTTTAAGAAGCACAAGGCTCTCTCTTACCGCACATCTGGCAACTTCTCTGTTCTCTGCTGAACCGAACTCACCAATCAATTCATTTTCGTGAGCAGAGCCAACCTCTTCATCAAACATATTGCTCATGAACTTTACTCTCAAAATGCGTGTTACCGCATCATCAAGTCTTTCTTCAGAAATCTCGCCCGCCTCAACCAGCTTGATAATGGTCTTGGCACATCGGTCCCATTCCTGAGCTTCCATGAACATATCAACGCCTGCGTTCATGCAGTTGGCTACCTCTTCATCATAGGTGCCCTTGCACTGTCCGATGGCATTGTAGTCGCTTATTACCATGCCCTTGAATCCAAGCTGTTCCTTCAAAACATCCGTAAGAAGATGCTTGTTCTCGTGACACTTAAGCCCGTCTATGCTGTTGTATGAAGGCATAACCGTAAGCACATTACTGTCGACACAAGCCTTATACGGGTCAAGGATGCCCATCGCCAAAAGTTCATCGAACTCCGCAGCACTCATCTTCACATCACCCTGATTCTCGCCTTCAGCCGTGTAGCCTTCACCGATAAAGTGCTTAGCGCAAGCAATTATTGCATCGGCAGGCATATATTCATCGTCTTTTACACCGCCTTGCAATGCGGCCACAAACGCCCCTGCAAGCTTCGCCACGTCAGCTGTATTCTCACTGAAGCCTTCGTATGTCCTTCCCCAGCGTTCATTCTGAGGGTTCGCCAGACAAGGTGCAAAAGAATACTGCACGCCGACCGCTCTTACTTCTCTTGCCACCACGTGAGCTATTTCTTCCATAAGTTCAGGGTCATTGGCCGCCCCAAGACCTATATTGTGAGGGAATACTGTCGCCCCGTAAATATTGTTGTTACCATGAACCGCATCTATTCCGTATAAAAGTGGAATCCCCAGCCTCGTCTCAAGCGCTGCCGCCTTAAGTTCATTGACCCGTTTCTGCCAGTGTTCCGGAAGATTGCCATATGAAGGCGCGCTTCCGCCGCCGCTTAAAACCGAGCCGATGCCGGTCCTCTTAACATCTTCAACCGTCACATTCGCCTGCTCTCCCTGCACACACTGATATGCTTTTTCCTCAAGCGTCATTACAGAAAGAAGTGCCTCTACTCTCTCGGATACCGGCAGGTCTTTATCCAAATAGATTTTCTTGGCTTCTTCAAGCGCCGAGCCGTCCGACTCCTCTGCGGCAGGCTCAACAACTTCTTCGATAGCATCAGCAACCGAACTGACCGTCGTCTCACTCAAGACCGACTCAACCTCCGCTTTGCCGCACGCAGCCAAAAGAAGCGCGGACGCCAAAATTATACTTAATGACTTAACTATTTTATTTTTCATAAATACCTCCTGTCACAAAGTGTATATTAAGCCATATAGTTTTACGTAATAAGAATCGTTTTTTTGAAAAGGTGTCTTTCTTTTACCACGTATAAAAAACGCTGCCGCACACTCGCGACAGCGTTAAATATGTTCAATGTATTAGCTTAAGCTCCGACCATATTCTGAGCGTGGTCGATGTGCTCTACTTTCTCAACGCGCGTAGTATCTTCAACCAATTTCGGCTTTCTCTTAATCGGAATCTGTGTAAGTACTACTGCGGTGAGCATTACGAGGCAGCCTGCTATCTCTCGGCCTGAAAGTCTCTCGCCAAGGATGATGAATCCGAATACTGCCGAGAATACCGACTCAAGGCACATGATGAGTGATGCTACAGTAGGATTAACCTTCTTCTGGGCCTCCATCTGAAGAGTGTAAGCTAAGCCCGAAGAAAGAACGCCTGCGTAAGCGATGGGAAGCCAGCATTCCATGACGTTGTCTAAAACAGGCTTCTCCTGAATAAGCGGGATAATGCTGAGTACGCCGGTTACAGCGAACTGGTAGCATGAAAGTTTGATAACGTCTACATTGGGTGCAAACTTGTCAACCGCAAGAATCTGTAATGCAAAAAGCGCTGCACAGGCAATCAGCCAAAGGTCTCCGACCTGAATGCTGAGCTCGCCTTCGATGCACAAAAGATACATTCCGACAAGTGCAAGAAGCACGCACAGCCAAATCTGCTTGCCGGGACGCTTTCTTAAAGCAATTGAGAAAATCGGTACCAATACCATATATAATGCAGTAAGGAATCCTGCCTTGCCGGAAGATGTGGTCATAATTCCGATCTGCTGGGAAGATGTTGCAAGAAACAGCACCACGCCGCAGATGAGACCGCCGAGAACCAGGGTCTTGTCCTTCCAGGGAGTAAGAACTCCTTCCTTCTTGTCCATAAACCACGCGGAGGGTGCAAGCACCAACGCGCCGATAATACTTCTTATTCCGTTAAATGTGAACGGGCCCACATGCTCCATGCCTGCGACCTGCGCCACGAAAGCGGCGCCCCAAATAACAGCGGTAAGCACAAGCATAAAGGTATACTTCATATTGCACTTCATAATCTAACTCTCCTACAAATCTAAGATATTATATCAATTAGTATTTTAAATGCAATACACCCGTGCTACCTTGGTCGCGCGTTAAATCATTAAAGTGCTATTCTTCCACTCCTCTTATCTCTACATGGCCTACTTTTCCGTCAAATATCGGCAGAAACTCCTGCATCTCTTCATAAGTATATGCTGTAAGTCCCGGAGCAATTACCTTGTCCGAATCTACGTAGCCCTGGAGATAATATCTGTCGGCACCCTTAATCAGTTCGCTGATCTTCTCAAAGCTCTCGCGAGTGTGGAAATCCTTTATAACCGTAGTCCTGAATTCAAAAGGAAGGTCTCCCGCAATCAGAAAGTCTATACTTTCTTTTAACTTGGAAGTATCAAGCTTAACACCGGCAATTATTTCGTACTCATCAAGTGGCGCCTTAACATCCATGGCAATATAATCAAGAAGATTGTCGTGAACCAGGTCTTTAAGCACCTCCGGCTTGTATCCGTTGGAATCGAGTTTAACTTTCAAATCAAGTTCTTTTAACTTTTTAATAAAGTCCTTTAAATCCTTCTGAAGCGTAGGTTCTCCGCCGGTTATGCATACTCCTTGCGTAATTCCTTGACGCTTTTTAAGATGGGCAAGTATCTCTTCTTCGGGAATAATCGGCTGGCTTGCCGGATTTAAAACAAGCTCTGCATTATGGCAATATGGGCATCTGAAATTGCAGGCGCCGGTGAAAATCGTCGCCGCCACAAGCCCCGGATAATCGAGAAGTGTTGTTTTGTTAAAGCCGTGAATCTGCATTGAATTTACCCCCGAATATGTAGTATAGTTTCAGTATATCATAAAGCAACAAGCCTAGCTAAAGCTTGTACAAGGTTATTATACTTATGAAAGAAGTTCTCACAGAAGATGAAAAATACATGAAAGAAGCCCTGAAGGAGGCTCGCAAAGCCTACAATCTCGGCGAAGTTCCCATCGGTTGTGTAATCGTATACGAAGGCAAGATAATCGGCCGCGGTTACAACCGTCGCAACACTGACAAGACCACTCTTGCCCATGCCGAAATTTCCGCTATTAAAAAAGCCTCTAAGATTATCGGCGACTGGCGCCTCGAAGGCTGCACTCTCTACGTTACTCTCGAGCCCTGCCAGATGTGCTCGGGTGCCATCATTCAGGCCCGAATCGACAGGGTTGTCATGGGTTCCATGAATCCCAAAGCCGGTTGCGGCGGCTCACTTCTTAACATTTTAGAGCACGAAGCCTTTAACCACCAGGCTCTTGTCACTCGCGGCATACTTGAAGAGGAATGTTCCGAGATTCTTACCCGTTTCTTTAAAGAGCTTCGCGTCCGCAATAAGTTGGAAAAAGCAATGAAGAACGCAGACCTTTAGTCGCGTTCTTCTTCTTTCATTACGTCTATTAATTCATCTATTCCCGAAGATTCCGAGTCCTCATCAAAAAGGTTTTCAATCGTCTCGCCCGAAACCTGCTTGGCCAGTTCGGCCAGTTTTTCAAATTCTTCCTGCGTTAAGTTCTTGCAGAACTCATAAAGACTCTTTTTGTCTTTCTCGCTTAACTCTACATCCTTTTTGTCCGTACCTTTAATCTTCTCAAGAATCTGAACATAGGGCTCCACGAATTCATCAATTTCTGCCTGTGTTAAATCTATCTTACCAAGCTCCTGTGTGTCCACCGAATGCTTAACCTCTTCCGGCGTCGGAAGCGTACAAGCGGCCAAAGAAAGTGCCACCAACAGCCCCGCAACAATACCTTTTATTCTTCTCATATACCGTCCTCTTTGTGCTTCTTTTTCTTTAGCCATTTTATACTACTTCTCCCGTTAATTCAATTGCTTACGTTTCAAAATCGTTAATAGCTTTGTGGATAATTTAATGTAGATAAATGTATTTTCGGGGGTGGAAAAATGTCAGATTGCAAGACAATCGTCGTCCTCGAGCAGGATCTGACCGTTGACTACGTCGGCGGGGCTCTCGACGGAATCAGAGATTTTTATAAGGGCAAAAACGTCAAACTGATTATCACTCATACTATGCTCCCGGGCATCGAGTATCTTGACCTTGGCAACCAGTACTGGACCATGACAAGCATTCTCGACAACGAGAGTGTAGATGGTTATATTGTGCTTTCCGGCTCCTATTCGTCTAAGCTTGGCATCGATGAGTTAAGCAGTTTGCTTGCGCCTTTTACCAAGAAGCCCCTTGCTTCTATGGCTATCCCCCTGAATATAGACGGTTCTTTATGCACCTCCATCAGTTGCGAATCCGGATACAAAGAAGTCGTCGACCATCTTATAAACGTGCATGGTTGTGAAAGGTTTGCATTTATTTCCGCCAACTCTACTAAATCCGTTGAATCCATCGCAAGACAGAAAGCATTCATGGAAGGTATAAAGGCCCAGAATATACATGCGGACAAAGTATCTTTCTTTGACAGCGATTTTACTTTCGGTGACACACATCGAATGATTGATGCGTATATAGCAGCCAAGGGCGAGTTTCCGTTTGATGCGGTTGTTGCAGCCAATGACCGTATGGCGCTTGGTTGTATGGCCGCTTTGAGTGAGCACGGAATCAAGGTGCCGGAAGACGTCAAAGTTGTGGGCTACGACAATACTCAAAGTGCAGAGACTTCAACCCCCACCCTCTCAACCATCAGCCAGGACCTCTACAAGCAGGGCCAGACGGTGGCCGAGCTTTTATATGCCAAGTTATACGGTAATGAGGATGAGGTGAATACAACATCTGACGTTAAGCCGATTTACAGACAATCCTGCGGCTGTATCTCGCGTGACGACTCCCGTCATTATCTTACCTGTGCAGAGGGCGGCAAGTTAAAAGAATTCATGTCTACACTCAGCGGGACTTCCGACTTAATCTATTCAGGCAATCAGTTCAGCAGCATATATATCCTTCTCGGTGTGCTTCAGCGCGCGGGCAATTATGAGTCGATAGTCAATCAGCTTCCGACAATACTGCCAAGTGTTCGTGATGTTGAATTCTTTGCCATGTTCCTATATCGCGAAGTTGTTGAAATCACGCCGGATGAAGAGTTCGCACTGCCCGCGAGAGTATACCTATCTTCCTACTGGAACCGAAACGGCAAGAGTGAGAACCTAGACGAATACAATTCTTTTAACCCGAAGCGCGAAATAATGCCTTATATAGACGGCTGCGATACCGGTTGTTTCTTTATGCATCCAATATGCTACAGGAACAATCAGTACGGATATATGATGTTTAAGTTTTCAAGCAACAACTACCTGTTATATTCGATATACATGCGAATTATTTCAAACTTTATTTCGCAGGGTCAGGATTTCACGGCACAAATCAGCAAAAACGCTGAGCTTGACAACCTTAACAAAGAACTTGAAAGCCAGAATACAGACCTTAGCCGTCAAAGCATCACCGATGAACTTACGGGAATCCTGAATCGACGCGGCTTCTACGAATATGGTCAAAGAGCCGTAGATTATTCGGTAAAGATGGGCCGAAGCGGACTCGTTCTTTTTGCAGACATGAACGGTCTTAAGAATATAAATGACACCTACGGCCACGATGTGGGCGATATGGCCATTAAAACCCAGGCGGAAGTTCTGAAATTATGTTTCCGAGGAAACGATATTGTGGGAAGACTCAGTGGCGATGAATTTGCGATGGTTGCTCCTGGCATGCCACTTTCCCTTGTCGACCACTTCAGAGACCGAATCGCCAAGGCCTGCACCGAGTTCTCGCAAAAGAACGGTCTTCCCATCACAATTTCTTTGAGCGTAGGTGCAGTTGAATATTCGGCCGAGGAAAGTGATCTTGAAAAGCTGGTCTCTATGGCCGATGAAGAACAATATATACAGAAGCGCCTGTACCACAAGAACGAGTGCAGACAGTAAAAGAACACGGATTTTGCAGACCGGGAGAAAAGTCTTTTTAACGATTGACTTTTCTCCCTTTATCTATTATCATAACAAGGCAACATTGGATACCGTGTCTTCACGGTCGCCATGTGTCGCATATGAACATTTCGGTCTCGCGCAATGGAAATCCACGAACCGTGTCAGGTCGGGAACGAAGCAGCACTAAGAGGAATCTTCCATGTGCCGCGAGGAAACCGGAGTGTTCGCGGCACTGACGGCTATGTGGATACGGTATTTTTGTATGGCTGATTCTAATAAATTTGTGGCAAAAGAATACGAGAACTGCAACCTTTGTCCCCGCGAATGCAATGCGCGTCGTTTGGAGGGCTCTCTTGGCGTATGCAGCGAGAGCAGCCGCCTTATGGTGACACGCGCCGCTCTTCATATGTGGGAAGAGCCTTGTATCAGTGGCGAGAGCGGTTCAGGCGCCGTATTCTTCGCAGGCTGCCCGCTTAAATGCGTATTCTGCCAGAACTATGAAATCTCTCGCGGAACCTTTGGCAAGGAGATTTCTGTCGAAAGGCTTTCAGAAATCTTTCTTGAGCTTCAGGATAAGGGCGCCAATAACATCAATCTTGTAACCCCCACTCATTACGTTCCGCATATTGTGACGGCAGCGTCAATTGCACGTGAAAAGGGGCTGATTATTCCCTTCGTCTACAACTCTTCCGGCTATGAAAAGCCCGAGACTCTTGAGCTTCTTCGCGGAATTGTGGATGTCTTTCTACCTGATTTTAAATATATGGAAAGCAGTACCGCAGCGCTTTTTTCAAAGGCTCCCGACTACCCGGAAGTCGCGATGTCGACTATCGACAAGATGGTTGATATTGCCGGCGCGCCTTCTTTTGACAAGACCACAGGAATCATAAAAAGAGGCGTAATAGTGCGGATTCTCGTCCTTCCCGCACACACTAATGAAGCAATAAAAATCGTCCGCTACCTTCATGACAAGTACGCGGACAACATTTACCTAAGCATTATGAGTCAGTACACGCCCCTCTCGGACATTATCCCTAAAGGACCCGAATACGACTGTTTAAGACGCTCCCTTACCAAGCGCGAATATGAAAAAGTCATTAACGCCGCTCTTGACATAGGCGTCACCAACGCATTCTTCCAGGAAGGCGCAGTCAACAAAGAAAGCTTCATACCACCCTTCGATTTAGAAGGCGTTTAAAAACCCCCGACATTCCTGCCGGGGGTCGTTTTTATTCAAGATTATCAAGATACTTAATGTAATTAACCACCATGAGCGCAATCTTAAAGGTAAGCGCGTCATCGAAGGTTCTTACATCAAGGCCCGTTGCTTTCTCAAGCTTCTCAAGACGATATACAAGCGTATTACGATGTACGAACAACTGTCTTGAAGTCTCGGATACATTCAGGTTATTCTCAAAGAACTTATTAACCGTCGTAAGAATTTCCTCATCAATGGTCTCCGGAATTCCGTCTTTAAAAATCTCATCGATAAACAAATGGCAAAGATTCTCGGGAAGCTGATAAATAAGGCGTCCGATTCCGAGAGAACTGTAGGAAATAACCGTCTTCTCCGCATAGAAAATCTTGCCTACGTCAAGGGCCATCTTGGCTTCTTTGTAGGACTTGGAAACGTCCTTAAGTTCGTTAACCTTGGAGCCGAAGGAAACCTTTACTTTAAGCATCGCTTCTGTGTTAACAATATCAACTATGGTATTGGCAATCTCTACATAATCTTCGTAGCCGACACACTCTTCCACATTCTTAATAAGAATAATGTTCCTCTCATCAACCGCAGTAAGATAGTCGCCTGCCTGCTGAGAGAACATACCCTTAAGCACTTCCATGGCGGAATTGTCCTTCTCAATGCGAGCTTCCACGAGGAATACCACTCTGGGAGCATTGACCTCTATGTGAAGTTTCTTGGCACGATTATAGATATCTACCAGGAGAAGATTATCAAGCATCAGATTCTGGAAGAAATTGTTCCTGTCGAATCGTTCCTTGTATGCTACTATAAGTGCCTGAATCTGCGATACGCAAATCTTGGCAACCATATAAACGTCTTCCGACATTCCCTTGGCCACAAGAATATATGCCGTTTCATCCTCATCATGAATCTTTAAAAGATGATGAGCTCCAATCACCTGTGAGTCCGCAGGAGAAACTGCAAAAGAATATATAAATTCACTCGAAATATCCGCAGAGTCAAAGGTTGACGCAATCTTGAGTCCCTCGGGATCGTATACCGCGAAATCAATCTTTGTAATAGCGTGCAAATCGTCTATACTGCTCTGAATAACAGAAGATGTAATCATGTTGTCGTCCTATTCTCGGTCAGATTAATGTTACATATATTTTATAGCATATAAAAATTGTTTACAAGTTAACACAATAACGCGTATCGTCAGAAAAATCAACCTGTTTTAATTAAAATAGGGCACCGGCAATGCCGATGCCCTAAATAGGTTCTTACTAGTTGGTAATAACCTGCTCTGTTTCCTTATCGAATACGTGAATCTTTTCAACGTCAAGAGCGAACTTGATAGCATCGCCGGGTCTTGAAGTTGTTCTGGAGTCAACTCTTGCAGTGATAGGGAACTCAGCAAGATC